>JBFHEQ010000036.1:0-13115 GCA_041584075.1 Hydrogenophaga sp. | reverse complement strand
GCAGCCTCTTCCAGGAACAGGCGCAATTCTTCGGGCTTGCTCTCGATGATGCGGCTGATCGTGCCCTGGCCGATGATGGCGTACGCCCTGGGCCCCAGGCCAGTGCCCAGAAACACGTCCTGCACGTCGCGGCGGCGCACCGGCTGGTTGTTGATGTAATAGCTGCTGTTGCCATCGCGGGTCAGCAGCCGTTTCACCGCAATCTCGGTGAACTGTCCCCACTGGCCGCCCGCCCGGTGGTCGCTGTTGTCGAACACCAGTTCCACGCTGGAGCGGCTGGCCGGCTTGCGGTGGTTGGTGCCGTTGAAGATCACGTCCTGCATGGACTCGCCACGCAATTCCGAGGCTTTGGACTCGCCCAGCACCCAGCGCACCGCATCCATGATGTTGGATTTGCCGCAGCCATTGGGCCCCACCACGCCCACCAGCTGCCCTGGCAGCATGAAATTGGTGGGTTCAGCGAAAGACTTGAAGCCGGATAACTTGATCGAATTGAGGCGCACGCCGCTTCCCGCTGACTGTCAAAATTGCACACAACCGGCCTACACGGACGGCCAAAGGATGATACCTTGCGGCGACCACGGCATCGTCGTCGAGTCGAAGCATCAGGCCTGTTCCTGGGACCCTGTGCGCTGCACCCTGGGCGGTTCCGAAGCAGAACGCGCGGATGCCGCGTGAGATTTGCTCGGTGGCCCTCTGCGCCGCCGACCGTTGGTGCCGCCTATCGCGCCGGCTATCGACCCCGGCGCTGGGTTGGGCCCCTGGCCCGTCAGGATCACACGTTTTATTACAAACGGACGTTGGCGCCTTCTTCCCGAGCCAGACGTTGCCGTTCATTCAGGGCCTGTTGACACGCCCTGGGGCAAACCACCGTATAGACAGACGCCATGAACCCAGCCGTTACAACCAATTTCGACACCAGCCTGGTGATCCTTTCCATCGCATTTGCCATCGCTGGATCGTTTGTGGCCCTCACTGCGGCCGGCCGTATCAAGCGGGCCAATGGAACCCTCAACTGGGGCAACATCGTGTCCGCGGGTTTGGCCCTTGGGGGCATTGGCGTCTGGTCCATGCACTTTGTGGGCATGCAAGCCTTGCAACTGGATGTTGGCACCAGCTATTCGCTGGTGGAGACCGGGGTGTCTTTGGTGGCTGCAGTCTTGGGATCGGCATTGGCCTTTGCTTATGCGGCCAAGGCGCCCGCACAGTTGTCGCGCATCCTGTCGGCAGGGTTTCTGCTGGGCTTGGGGGTTGTCGTCATGCACTACCTCGGCATGTACGGGCTCAAGATCTATGGCTACATCCAGTGGGACTATGCTTTCGTGGCCGCTTCCATTGCTATTGCTGTCGTGGCGGCCACGGCAGCACTCTGGCTGGCCTTCAACAGCCCGACCCTTGCAAAACGCGCAGCTGCAGCGGTTGTCATGGGCGGGGCCGTGTGTTCCATGCACTACGTCGGCATGGCTGCGGCCGACTTCATTTGCACCACCGAAGCGCGAGACGCCATCCCACAGGGCTGGGGTTACATCAGCCGCTTTTCGCTGCCGTCCCTGGTGATTCTGATCACGGTGCTCCTTATTTTCTTGATTTCCCTGGACCAGTTCTATCAGAACTCCATCGCCAAATCGAAAGCTTGAAAAGCGTACGGCAGTCGAGCCGGCGCTCGCGCCAGGCTGTTGACCGGCATCACCTCCGGCGCAGCCGCTGCGTCCGTCTGCGCGCAGGGGCCCGATAATTGCGGCGATGAACCCGAAACTCGCCCTTCTGCAGCCCTATCCGTTCGAGCGCCTGCGCCAGCTGTTCGCCAACGTGACGCCCTCGCCAGCCCACACGCCGATCAGCCTGGGCATCGGCGAACCCAAACACCCCACACCGGCCTTCCTCAAGGATGCGCTGTCTGCGGCGCTGGACGGTGGCCTGTCGGCCTACCCCGCCACGGCAGGCTTGCCTCTGCTTCGTCAAGCCTGCTCGGGCTGGCTGGAGCGGCGCTATGGCATCGCGCTGGACGCCGCCACACAGATTCTCCCCGTGAACGGCTCGCGCGAAGCCCTGTTTTCGTTCGCCCAGACCGTGATCGACCCCACAGTGCCGAACGCAACCGTGGTTTGCCCCAATCCGTTCTACCAGATCTACGAGGGCGCGGCCTTGCTCGGCGGCGCCACCCCCCACTACGTCGCCAGCGACCCTGGGCGCAATTTCGCCCCCGACTGGGACAGCGTGCCGGCATCGGTCTGGGCGCAGACGCAACTCCTGTTCGTGTGCTCGCCCGGCAATCCCACGGGCGCCGTGATGCCCCTGGACGAATGGCGCAAGTTGTTTGAACTGAGCGACCGCCATGGTTTTGTGATCGCGTCCGACGAGTGCTACAGCGAGATCTATTTCCGTGACGAGCCTCCGCTGAGTGGCCTGGAAGCGGCCTGGAAGCTTGGTCGCCAGGATTTCAGAAACCTGGTGGCCTTCACCAGCCTGTCCAAACGCAGCAACGTGCCCGGTTTGCGCAGTGGCTTTGTGGCCGGCGACGCCGCCTGGATCAAACCCTTCCTGCTGTACCGGACCTACCACGGCGGGGCCATGAGTCCGGCCGTGCAAAGCGCCAGCGCGGCCGCCTGGAACGACGAAGTGCATGTCATCGAAAACCGGCGCATGTACCGTGAAAAATTCGCGCAGGTCACGCCGGTGCTGGGCGGCGTGATGGATGTGGCCCTGCCAGATGCCGCCTTTTACCTGTGGGCGGGCGTGCCGTCGCGGTTCGCCAGGTTGGCCCAGGGCCTGAGCGCTGATGAAGCTTTCGCCCGCGAACTCCTGACTCAATACAATGTGACCGTTCTCCCCGGCAGCTACCTGGCGCGGACGGTCGAAGGCTTCAACCCGGGTGCCGGCCGCGTGCGCATGGCGCTGGTGGCGGAAACCGCAGAGTGCCTGGAAGCGGCGCAGCGCATTGAGCGCTTCTGTCGAGATGCCTGACGCCCGGATGTGATCTCATCCCTGCGACCGTTTACTTATTTCAACGCAAGATATTCACCATGACCCAACAACTGCAAACCCTGATCGACAACGCCTGGGACAACCGTGCCGACTTGTCTCCCGCTTCAGTGCCCAAAGAAGTGATGGACGCCGTGGAGCACGTCCTTGCCGAGCTCGATGTGGGCAAGTTGCGCGTGGCCACGCGTGAGGGCGTGGGCCAGTGGACCGTGCACCAGTGGATCAAGAAAGCGGTGCTGTTGTCATTTCGCCTGAAAGACAACGTGGTGATGAAGAGCGGCGATCTCACTTTCTTCGACAAGGTGCCCACCAAATTCACCAACCTGTCCGAAGCCGAGTTGAAAGCCACAGGCGTGCGCGTGGTTCCGCCTGCCGTGGCCCGTCGCGGCAGCTTCATCGCCAAGGGCGCGATCCTCATGCCCAGCTATGTGAACATCGGCGCCTATGTGGACGAAGGCACCATGGTCGACACCTGGGCCACGGTCGGTTCGTGTGCCCAGATCGGCAAAAACGTGCACCTGTCAGGTGGCGTGGGCATTGGCGGCGTGCTGGAGCCTTTGCAGGCCGGCCCCACCATCATTGAAGACAACTGCTTCATCGGCGCGCGCTCGGAAGTGGTCGAAGGCGTGGTCATCGAAGAGAACTCGGTCATTTCCATGGGCGTCTACATCGGGCAGAGCACCCCCATCTATGATCGCGAAACCGATTCCGTGAGCTACGGCCGCGTACCGGCGGGCTCGGTGGTGATCAGTGGCAGCCTGCCCAAGCCCGGTGGCAAATACAGCACCTACGCAGCCATCATCATGAAAAAGGTCGATGCCCAGACACGCTCCAAGACGAGCCTGAACGATCTCTTGCGTGACTGAAATTTCTGGTCTGCGCTGGGCGCAAACCCAGCCGACCGCATGGCAACGGGCCTGTGAACCGGCCCATTTTGAAGAGGGATGGCATGAGCAACGGAACGATGGAGCGCATTCTGCGCCTGATGGCCGACAAAAAAGCCTCAGACGTGTACCTCACGGCGCATGCGCCGGCAATGATCAAGATCAACGGGCAAACGCTACCGATCAACAGCCAGGTGCTGCCCCCGGAGGCCCCGCTGAACCTGCTCATGGAGATCGTGCCCTCAACGCGCATCGAAGAACTCCAGGAAACCGGCGAACTCAACATGGCTGTGCCCCTGGAAGGCGTGGGCAACTTCCGTGTCAGCGGTCTGCGCCAGCGTGGCAGCTATGCGGTGGTGATCCGGTTTGTGGCTGCCGACGTGCCGTCCCTCGACTCGCTCAACGTGTCGCCCATCCTTGCCGATCTGGTCATGGAAAAGCGCGGACTCATCCTGATGGTAGGCGCAACAGGTGCGGGCAAGAGCACGACGCTGGCCTCGATGATTGACTTGCGCAACGAGTGCGCCAGCGGCCATATTCTGACCATCGAAGATCCCATCGAATACATTTTCCGCAACAAGAAATCGGTGGTGAACCAGCGCGAAATTGGCCCCGACACGGCCAGCCTCCAGATTGGCCTCAAAAATGCGCTGCGTCAGGCCCCTGACGTGATCATGATTGGCGAAATCCGCGACCGCGACACCATGTCGGCCGCCATTGCCTACGCACAGTCGGGACACTTGTGCCTGGCCACGCTGCACGCCAACAACAGCTACCAGGCGCTCAACCGTATCTTGAGCTTCTACCCGGTCGAGGTGCGCCCCACGATGCTGGGCGACCTCGCTGCCGCCTTGCGCTCGGTGATTTCCCAGCGCCTGCTGCGCACCCACACGGGTGCACGTGTGCCCGCCATGGAGGTCTTGCTCAACACCGCCCTCATTGCCGACCTGATTCAAAAGGCCGACTTTTCCGGTGTGCGTGAAGCGATGGAAAAATCCCTGGCCGCCGGCTCACAAAGCTTTGAGCAGGACCTGGCCCGGCTGGTGCGCGATGGCCTGGTTTCGCGCAACGAAGCCATGGCCCACGCCGACTCGCCCAACAATTTGCTTTGGCGCCTCCAGAACGATTTCCAGGGCACCAAGACCAAGGTCGACGCCGAGGACTCTGAAGAGGACCAAAGCGACCAAGCCACTTTCACCGAGTTCACCCTCGACGTCAAATTCTGATGAATGCCACCCTGCGCCTCACCGAAGAACTGATCAGCCGGGCCTCTGTCACGCCGTTGGACGAGGGCTGCCAGGCGCTGATGGAGGCTCGACTGAGCGCCATCGGATTCACCTGCGAGGTGATGGAAAGCGGCCCATCTGAGGCACGGGTTCGCAACCTCTGGGCGCGGCGGGGCCAGGGGCAACGGCCGACACTGGTGTTTGCGGGTCACACCGATGTGGTGCCCACCGGCCCGGTCGAGGCCTGGGGCAGCCCGCCCTTTGTCCCCAGCCACCGTGATGGCAAGCTGTATGGTCGCGGCGCCAGCGACATGAAAGCCTCACTGGCCGCCATGGTGGTGGCCTGCGAAGAGTTTGTTGCTGCCCATCCCGAGCCCGGCATCGACATCACGTTCCTGATCACGAGCGACGAAGAAGGCCCGGCCACGGACGGCACGGTGATCGTGTGCCGTGAGCTGACCCGGCGTCAGGAACGGCTCGACTGGTGCATCGTGGGTGAACCCACCTCAGTCGAACGCACCGGCGACATGATCAAGAATGGCCGCCGCGGCTCCATGAGTGGCAAGCTCACGATCAAAGGGGTGCAAGGACACATCGCCTACCCCCATTTGGCCAAGAACCCCATTCACATGGCGGCCCCTGCCTTGGCGGCCCTCGCCGCCGAAGTCTGGGACCAGGGCAATGATTTCTTTCCGCCCACCAGTTGGCAGATCAGCAACATCCATGGCGGCACCGGAGCAAGCAACGTCATTCCCGGGACCGTGGTGATCGATTTCAACTTCCGGTTCTGCACCGAATCCACACCCGAATCGCTGCAGCAGCGGGTGGCCGGCATCCTGAAGGCACAGGGTTTTTTGTCCGGATCCGACTACGATCTCGAATGGAACACCAGCGGCCTGCCCTTCCTCACACCGCCCGGCACCCTGGTCGACGCCGTGCGCGCCGCAATCCTGGATGAGACGGGCATCGAAACCCAGCTGTCCACCACCGGTGGGACCAGCGATGGGCGGTTCATTGCGCAGATCTGCCCTCAGGTGATCGAGCTCGGACCGCCAAACGCCACCATCCACAAAATTGACGAATTCGTCGCTGTGGCCGACATCGAGCCACTGAAAAACATCTACCGCCGCGCACTGGAAAACCTGGCCTCTCAGGCTGGCGACCACGGCTGACACCATGACCTTGCAAGACATTCTGGCCCAGGCCACCCAACGCCTGGAGGCTGCGCCATTGGCGTTTGGCCATGGCACCAACAACGCACGGGATGAAGCCGCCTGGCTTGTCCTGTGGCGGCTTGGTTTGCCTTTGGACAGCGATCTGGAGACCATCGGTTCGCAGGCGGTGTCGCCCGAACAAGCCCAGGCCGTTGAGGCATTGGTTCAGCAGCGCATCGATACGCGCAAACCAGCGGCCTACCTCACCGGAGAGGCCTGGCTGCAGGGTGTGCCCTTTTATGTGGATGAGCGGTCGATCGTGCCCCGCAGTTTCATCGCCGAGCTCATCGCCGACGGTGACTTTGACGAGTGGTTGAGCGACACCACCCACCAAGTGCTTGATCTGTGCACCGGCAACGGCAGCCTGGCCGTGCTCACCGCCATGGCCTGGCCCGATGTGCAGGTCACGGGAGCCGACCTGTCCCCCGACGCTCTGGCCGTGGCCCGCATCAATGTGGACAAACACAGCCTGCAAAACCGCATCACGCTGATTGAGTCCGATGGGCTGAGCAACTGCCCGGGCCCCTACGACCTCATCGTCTGCAACCCGCCCTACGTCAACGCCACCAGCATGGGCACCTTGCCCGCAGAATACCTGGCCGAGCCCAAGATGGCGCTGGCCGGTGGCACCGACGGCATGGATTTCATCCGCAACCTGCTGCGCGATGCGCCAGCCAAGATGTCTCCAGACGGCGTGCTCGTGCTGGAAATTGGCAACGAACGCCCCCATTTTGAAGCGGCTTTCCCCCACCTCGAAGCCGTATGGCTCACCACCAGCGCTGGCGATGACCAGGTGTTGTTGCTGACCGCTGAATCCCTTTTGGTGCAATCCGCGCCGGATGCACCCACACCATGATCACAGTTAAAAACATCGTTCTCCGACGCGGCGCCAAAGTGCTGCTCGACAAAGCCTCCGTCACCCTGAATCCGGGTGAAAAAATCGGCCTGGTCGGCCGCAATGGAGCAGGCAAATCCAGCCTGTTCCGCCTGCTCGACCGCACCCTGCACGAAGACGGGGGCGAGTTTTACATCCCGCCCCAATGGCGCATGGCGCAGGTGGCGCAGGACATGCCCGAGACCGACATGCCCGCCACGCAGTATGTGGTCGAAGGCGATGTGACCCTGCTCGCCGCTCAGGAAGAAGTGGAAGCGGCCGAGGCCTCCGACGACGGTGAACGCATGGGCAATGCCTACATGGCTTTGCACGATGCTGGCGCCCACGACGCGCCAGCACGCGCCCAAGCCTTGATTCTCGGCCTGGGTTTCCGCATCGATGAGCTGGATCGACCGGTCGACAGTTTCTCCGGCGGCTGGCGCATGCGTTTGCAGCTCGCTCGCGCGCTGATGTGCCCCAGCGAACTGCTGCTGCTCGATGAACCCACCAACCACCTGGACTTGGACGCACTCGTCTGGCTCGAAGCCTGGCTGCAGCGCTACCAGGGCACCATGCTGGTTATCAGCCACGATCGGGAATTCCTCGATGCGGTGACCGACGTGACCGTGCACATCGAGCGCGCCCAGTTGACCCGCTACGGCGGCAACTACAGCAAGTTTGAAGACATGCGCGCCGAAAAGTTGGCACTGCAAGCCACCGCCTTCTCCAAGCAACAAGACAAGATGGCGCACTTGCAGAAGTTCATTGACCGCTTCAAGGCCAAGGCCAGCAAAGCCAAGCAGGCGCAAAGCCGGGTCAAGGCGCTGGAGCGCATGGAGAAGATTGGCCCAGTCTTGGCCGAGGCCGATTTCACCTTCGAATTCACCGAGCCATTGAACCTGCCCAACCCGATGCTGGCCATGCAGGATGTCGATTTTGGCTACCCCCCGCTGGAAGAAGGCGGCGAGCCGATCACCATCGTGCGCGGGATCAGCCGCTCCGTACTCGCCGGGCAACGCATCGGTATCCTGGGCGCCAACGGCCAGGGCAAATCCACCGTGGTGAAAACCATTGCCCGGGACTTGAAAGCCCTGGCCGGCGAGGTCACCGAAGGCCGAGGCCTGAACATCGGCTACTTCGCGCAACAAGAACTCGACGTGTTGCGCCCCACCGATACGCCGCTGGAGCACATGATTCGCCTCGTCAAGGATTGCACGGAACAAGGGCGCCTGCAAGGCCAGTCCACGCGCGAGCAAGACCTGCGCAGCTTCCTGGGTGGCTTCAACTTCACCGGCGATCAGGTCAAACAAGCCGTGGGCAGCATGAGCGGTGGCGAAAAAGCCCGGCTGGTGCTGTGCATGATCGTCTGGCAGCGTCCCAACCTGCTGCTGCTCGACGAGCCCACCAACCACCTGGACCTCGCCACCCGGGAAGCCCTGTCGATGGCGCTCAACGAGTTCGAAGGCACGGTCATGCTGGTCAGCCACGACCGCGCTTTGCTTCGCGCCGTTTGCGACGAGTTCTGGCTGGTGTCCCGCGGCGGCATTGCGCCCTTCGATGGCGATCTGGACGACTACCAGCGTTACCTGCTGGACGTGGCCAAACAATCCCGTGAAGCCCAGAAGCAGGAGCAGCGTGACCAGGCCAAGGCCCCTGCGCCGGCACCGGTGGTCAAGGCCGCGGTGGAAGCACCACCCGCCAACCGCTCACCCGAGCAACGCAAGCAGGACGCACAGCGGCGCCAGGCCCTGAACGAACAGTTGCGACCGCTGAAGAAGGAGCTGGAGCGCAACGAGAAAGAAACTGCGACCCTGACGGCACAACGCGGCGGTCTGGAAACACGCCTCGCTTCCCCCATATCGCCCAGTGAAATAGCCGAGGCTGGGCGCGAACTCAAACAGGTGAACGAGTCGATCGAGGCACTGGAGTTGCGCTGGCTCGAACTCACAGAGCAGCTCGAGCAAGCGGCTCAGGCCTGAGTATGACTGCCAGGCTTGCTCCGACACAGATCGGTTCGAGAGCGTGGGGGGCTTTCAGCGGCAGGAAATGCGGTTGTCACACTGGGGTCGCGCTCTTTCTGTAGGATGGAGCGTCCACATTGAAGGATGCACACCATGATGTCTCTCATCGCCACCATCGTGATCGGATTCGTAGCCGGCCTGATCGCGCGCGCCATCAAGCCGGGCGAAGACGGCATGGGCATCATCATGACCACGGCGCTGGGCATCGCCGGCTCATTTCTGGCCGGTTATGGCGGAGCGGCTCTGGGTTTGTACGGCCCTGGTCAGCCCGCCGGGTTCATCGCTTCAGTGATCGGCGCCATCATCCTGCTCTTCATCGTGGGTTTTCTGAAAAAGCGCTGATTCACCGACCCTCAATCACCCGATGGCGCCGCCAGTGAGCGCACCAGCGCACCAGCCATCGGCGCCATTCGGGGCAATGAAGCGGTGTCGTCTCGCTCGATGCTGCGCACGATCCATTCGTTGATACCGCCGATTGCGGCCAACGCCAGGTCGTTCGAGATGGGTTTTCCCCTCGCTTCACAGCGGCGTCCGTTCACGGTATCGCACATGAACTGGGCCAATGCATCCAGCACACCACGGCGCACCACCGCGCCGGATGGCCCCAGCAAGTGGATGTCTACAAACAGGGCTTTGAGCAACAGGTGACCGGAGGCCAGGTGCGTGAAGTATGCGTCCAGCGCCCTATCCAGCTGGTGTTCCCAGGGGTGGTCAGGCAGGACGGCGTCCTTGAGCGTTCGCAAGGCCGCGCCACTGGCCGCCGCGTACAGCGCCAGAAAACAAGCCTCCTTGTTCGGGAAGTGCTCGTAGAAGCTGCGCTTGGACATACCTGCTTCTTTGACCACATCGGCGATGGTGGTACGGGCCAGTCCCTTGGCGGCCACGGCTCGGCCCATGCCTTGCAACAGCCGGGTCCGTTGCTCGGTATCGCCGGCAAGCCAGGCGGGTGAAAGGTGATGCGCGCTCATGGCTGAATATTAGGGCATGGGGCGCACGGCGATTTCATAGGTTCATCGGGTTGACAGGGTTGTCACTTGCCATGATGATCTGATCTGGTACCAACAAGTACCAAGCCATTGACCATGAACGAGACGGACCCTGGAGCAAACCGATGTCAACACTGAACGTGAGGCGACTCCTCATCGACCTCGAACAACCCGTTGACCGCCATTGGTGCGGGGGTGACGCTTTTTTGACCGCCTGGTTCAATGCCCTGTCCATGAGTTTCCCCATTGGAGAGCAGTTTTTCATTGACGCCGTGCGCGACGGCTTTAAACAACTGCCCCCCGGCCGCCAACCCGAGTTCCAGGCAGATGTTCAGGGCTTTGTGGGTCAGGAAGCGACCCACCGCCGCATCCACAGCCTGTTCAATGCGCAGATCGCCCGCCACGGCCTGGTCAACGAGTGGGAGCCCTGTGCCGTGGCCCGTTTGAAAGCGACACAAGGCGCAGACGTGCGCCATGCGCTGGGCATCACGGCGGCCAATGAGCATTTCACCGCCTTGTTTGCCGAGTGGTTGCTGTCCCGGCCTTCCATACTGGACGGGGCCGATCCCCGCCTGAAAACACTGTGGCTGTGGCACTCGGCCGAAGAAGCCGAGCACAAAAGCGTGGCCTTTGACCTTTACCAGGCCCTGGACGGCAGCCACGAATGGCGCGTCAAGTGGATGCGCCGTGTCACGGTGATCTTTCTGGTCGACACACTGCGCCAGACCCTCAACAACCTGCAACGCGATGGCAGCTTGTGGCAATGGAGCACGTGGCGCAGCGCTGCGCGCCACCTGCTGGGTCGTGAGGGCTTGTTCACCGTCAGCTTCAAACACTGGCGCCAGTACTTCAACCCCGCATTTCACCCCAATCAGCACGGCAGCGAGCTCGCCGACCAATGGCTGCAGGACAACGCCAGCAGCTACAAGGTTGTGGGTGCCGGTTGAATTGCCCGCTCATCAACCCCTTTGTCCTGGGGGCTTGACGGGCAGCCCGGTGAGACAGGCTGACCGCCCCGGCCCATAATCGGCCCATGTCTGAACGCGTCATACCCCTCGTCGACCAGCGCACCGCCCAACGCACGGTCCAGGTGCCCAACGAACCGGTCCCTGCCACCGGCTCCCTGCACGATCGCTTGCAACGCCCCCTGCGAGACCTGCGCATCAGCGTCACAGACCGGTGCAACTTTCGCTGCAGCTACTGCATGCCCAAGGAGGTTTTCGGTAAAGACTATCCGTACCTGCCTCACAGCTCGTTGCTGAGTTTTGAAGAAATCACCCGCGTGGCCCGTGCCTTTGCAGCCCATGGGGTGCAAAAAATCCGGCTGACCGGCGGCGAGCCACTGCTTCGAAAGAATATCGAACGCCTGATCGAGCAACTGGCCACTCTGCGCACTTGCGAAGGCCGCCCGCTCGACATCACGCTGACCACCAACGGCTCCTTGCTTGCACGCAAGGCCCGCGATCTGAAGAATGCCGGCTTGCACCGGGTCACAGTCAGCCTCGACGGGCTGGATGACGCGGTGTTTCGCTCCATGAATGATGTGGACTTCCCCGTGGCCGATGTGTTGAAAGGCATCGAAGCCGCACGGGACGCCGGTTTGGGGCCCATCAAGGTCAACATGGTGGTCAAACGGGGCACCAACGAGCATGAGATCCTGCCCATGGCACACCATTTCCGCGGAACAGGCGTGGTGTTGCGTTTCATCGAATACATGGATGTGGGCGCCACCAACGGCTGGCGCATGGACGAGGTCATGCCCAGCGCCGAGGTCATCCGACACATACAGGCCGAACTGCCTCTGGTGCAACTGGAGCCTTCAGCAGCCGGTGAAACCGCTGAGCGGTGGGGCTACGCGGATGGCTCCGGGGAAGTCGGTGTGATCGGCAGTGTCACGCAAGCGTTCTGCAGCGACTGCAACCGTGCCCGTCTCTCGACCGAGGGGCAGCTGTACCTGTGCCTTTTTGCCTCGCAAGGCCATGACCTTCGCCCCCTCGTGCGATCTGGAGCCAGCGATGCCGATCTGGCCAGCGCCATCGGTGGCATCTGGCAGCAGCGCACCGACCGGTATTCCGAACTGCGCGCCAGTTTGCCGCCCGATGCGGGCACCGCTGGCGGACGGCGGATCGAAATGAGCTACATCGGCGGGTAGTTGTGGCTCCCCCCTGCGCCGCTTCGCGTCACCCCCCCAGGGGGGCGGCACTGGCCGTCCGGCAAAGCCGGGCCGGCGGCGCCCAGGGTTTGCGTGGCTGGCATGCGCGAAAGTTTGTGGCATGAGCGGCTTGATCAGTAGACCCAACAAGGCTTTGGCACTCGTGAGTGCACACCTCACACCAACAGTGGCGCTGGCCGTCCGGCAGAGCCGGTCTGGCGGCGCCCTGGGTCAGGGGAGCCCTGCACGCCAACTTTCCAAGCCATGACTTTGAAACAGGCAGGGAGCATCACAGCCCTGGTGCTTGCGGGTGGAAGGGCCACACGCATGGGCGGTTTGGACAAGGGCCTTCAGCTGCTCAACGGAACGCCTTTGGCGCTGCATGCTCTTCAGCGCCTGCTGTCTGCTCCCCACCCTTTGCTCGGAGCCTGCGCCATCAACGCCAACCGGCACCTGGAGACCTACGCGCAGTGGGGCTTTGCCGTATGGCCCGACACGGAGCCGGGGCAGCCGGGTCCGCTGGCGGGCATGCTGACCGGTCTGCAACGCTGCAAAACCAGCCACCTGCTGACCGTGCCCTGTGACGCGCCATGCTTTCCGGCCGATCTGGTGGAGCGCCTGGCAGCGGCATTTCAGCAACCGGGCAGCGACGTTGCCGTGGCGTGCGCGCCCGACGAGGCAGGCGTCCTGCGCCGTCAACCGGTGTTTGCCCTGATCCAGGTCAAGCTTGCCGACCGACTGACCGCTTACATTCGGGGCGGAGGGCGCAAAGTGGG
>JBFHEQ010000035.1:0-13231 GCA_041584075.1 Hydrogenophaga sp. | reverse complement strand
TTCGGCCTTGCCCGCGCCCACCATGGTGTGCAGCTCGTCGATGAAGACGATGGTCTGCCCCTCATCCTTGGCCAGCTCGTTGAGCACGGCCTTGAGGCGCTCCTCAAAATCACCGCGGAACTTGGCGCCCGCCAGCAAGGCGGCCATGTCCAGCGACAACACCCGCTTGCCTTTGAGCGAATCAGGGACTTCACCCGCCACGATGCGCTGCGCCAAACCTTCCACGATGGCCGTTTTGCCCACCCCGGGCTCACCGATCAAAACCGGGTTGTTCTTGGTGCGGCGCTGCAACACCTGGATGGCGCGGCGGATCTCGTCGTCGCGGCCAATCACCGGGTCCAGCTTGCCGAGGCGGGCCCGCTCGGTCAGATCCAGCGTGTACTTTTTCAGCGCTTCGCGCTGGCCCTCGGCCTCGGGGCTGTCCACGTTTTGCCCGCCCCGCACCGCTTCAATGGCCGACTCCAGCGATTTGCGGGTCAGGCCGTTTTCATTGGCCATGCGACCCATCTCGCCCTTGCTGTCTGCGACGGCCAGCAGGAACAGCTCGCCCGCCACAAACTGGTCACCGCGCTTGAGGGCTTCCTTTTCAGTGGCTTGCAACAGCTTGCCCAGTTCGGGGCCGACCTGTACCTGATCCTGCCCTTTCACCTCCGGCAGCTTCTTCACCGCAGCTTCAGCGGCCTTGCTCAGTCCCGCGACATTGACGCCAGCGCGCTGCAACAGCGACTGGGAGCCGCCCGACTGGCGCAGCATCGCCACCAGCAGGTGCACGGGTTCGATGTAGGCATGGTCGTTGCCCAGCGCCAATGTCTGGGCCTCGCCCAGAGCTTCCTGAAATTTGGTTGTGAGTTTGTCGAGTCGCATGGTGCGCGTTCCCCCAATGAAATGATTGCCCAGTAACTGGCGACCAAAATTCCATTTTCAAGGTGTGCCGCGCGCCGGGAGCGCCGGAATGACAGCCTCTTGATCTGGGTCAAACGGCGTTGAACACGGTCCACAACAGCGCTCAACCGATCGCACTCTGCGAAGCCGTCCGCATGGCTTCAGGCGGAAACCACCTGGGCCGGAGGGAAGTTGGAGACCGGCTCCCGCTCCGAGAGACTCATGAGATCGGTGAAACGTTGGCCCTGGATCAACACATGGTCTCGTGCCACCCGCGCTGCAGTGTCACTGTCGCCTTTCTGCAGGGCACTCACGATCTGCCGATGCTCCTCCAACGACTGGTTGATGCGGTTGCGCAGACGCAATTGAAGGCGTCTGTATGGCTTGAGGCGGTTCTTCAACATGGTGGTTTGTTGAACCAGAAACGGATTGCCGCACGCCTGGTAGATCAGCTGGTGAAACAGTTCATTGGCGTAGTAATAGGCATTGGCGTCCAACGATCCGGCCTCACGCTCGCAGGCTGCATGGGCCGCAATGATCTCCCCCAGCGCCGGCGCCTGGACTCTGCGCGCAGCGAGGCTGGCGCACAGGGCTTCAAGCTCGGCCATGACTTCGAACATCTGAATCAGTTCGGGCATGCCGACGCGGGCGACATATGTTCCACGCTTGGGCACAACGACGACGAGGCCACTGGCTTCCAGTTGCTGCAAGGCTTCACGCACAGGCGTGCGCGAGACGCCAAAACGCTGCACCAGGGCTTCCAGGTGCACTTGATCGCCGGGTGCCATGCGGCCATTGACGATGTCCTCTTCCAGCACATCCCGCACGCGCTGGACGCGAGAGCGGTTGGTGATGCCGGTAGAGGTGCTGGACGCTTTTTTATTCATGCTGAAAGAGTCTTGTTCGGGTTAGCCCCATGCAGACAGGGATTTTGTTGCATATAACATGATGCGTCTTTTATATAACAAGGTCCAGCGGTCGCGTGAGGACCATCCTCTAACTTCACCATTCCATCACAGGAGACACACATGAAACACGCCATCAAGACAGGCCTGAGCACTTTGAGCCTCGCCATCCTGGCCGCGACCGCAACCGGCGCCAGTGCAGAAACCGTTCTCAAGGCCTCCCACCAGTTCCCCGGGGGCAAAGGCGACGTTCGCGATGAAATGGTGCAGATGATTGCGCGCGATGTGGCTGCGGCCAATGTCGACCTGACGATCAAGGTCTACCCAGGCGCTAGCCTGGTCAAGGCCCAGGAACAGTGGAAGGCCATGCTCAGCGGCCAGATCGACATGACCTCGTTCCCGCTGGACTACGCTTCGGGTTTCCACCCCCAGTTTGGCGCCACCCTGATGCCCGGCCTGGTCAAGGGCCACGCCCATGCACGCCGCATCAACGACTCGGCCTTCCTCAAAGACATCAAGGCCATCATCGAGCAGGGCGGCGTCATGGTCCTGGCCGATGCCTGGCTGGCCGGCGCTTTTGCGGGCAAGGACAAGTGCATCAAGAAGCCCGAAGACGTGGCCGGCCTGAAAATGCGCTCGGCCGGTGCGACCTTCTCCCAGATGTGGGCGGGCGCTGGTGCCTCCATCGTCTCGATTCCCTCGAGCGAGGTGTACAGCGCCCTGCAGCAAGGCGTGGCCACCGGCACCGATACCTCCACCGGCAGCTTTGTCTCGTTCCGCCTCTATGAGCAGGTGAAGTGCATCACGGCCCCCGGCGACAACGCGCTGTGGTTCATGTACGAGCCTGTGCTCATCTCCATGAAGAGCTGGAACAAGCTCAACGATGCGCAGAAAAAGGCGTTGACCACGGCCTCCAAGAAGGCCGAAGACTACTTTGAAGCCGAGTCGAAGAAGCTGGATGACAAGATGGTCGAGACGTTCAAGGCCAACAAGGTTGAAGTGGTCACCCTGACCGATGCAGAAGCCGAAGCCTGGCGAGCCGTGGCCCAGAAGTCCTCGTACAAGGAGTTTGCAGAAAAGGTTCCCGGCGGCAAAGAACTGATCGAGAAGGCGCTGAGTGTCAAGTAAGCCAGCCCCTGCCTGGATCACCGCCGTACACGCGGTGTCGCGCTTTTTTGGCGTGATCGCCGCCGGCATGATCCTGGTGTCCATCGCCGTGGTGTGCCAGATGGTGTTTGTGCGAGCGGTGCTCAATCAGTCGTCCATCTGGCAGACCGAGTTTGTGATGTACCTGCTGGTGGCCGCCACCTTCATCGGCGCGCCCTACATCCTGCTCACGCGGGGTCATGTGGCGGTCGATGTGGTGCCACTCATGGTGCGGCCCCGCGCGCGACGCAGCCTGCACATGGTCGGCAGCCTGATTGCCCTGGGCTTTTGTGGCCTGTTCCTTTATGCATCCGTCCCCTGGTGGTGGGAGACCTGGGTGAGCGACCAGACGACCTCTTCGATGTGGCGCGCTCGGCTCTGGATTCCCTACCTGGCCGTACCGGTTGGGCTCACCGTGTTGTGTCTGCAGTACCTGGCCGAAATGTGGCTGGTGTACACCGACCGTGACCACCCCTTCGGCCTGAGCCCGGAAGACCGCCTCTGAATCCCGGGGCCATTGCCCCGGACCTGTTGAACACCCCACCGTGGAACATCCATGAGCGCTCTTGCCATCGGACTGCTGATTTTCGTCGTTACCGTCGCGGTTCTGGCCACAGGCCTGCCCATTGCTTTCGGGCTGGGGGCCGTGGCACTCTTGTTCATGGTGGTGTTCGACGGCTGGCACAGCATCCACTTCGTGCCCGAAACCGTTTTTGCAGGCCTGAGCGACTTCACCCTGGTCTCCCTGCCCATGTTCGTGATCATGGGGGCCGCCGTGGCGTCATCGCGCGCGGGCAGTGACCTGTATGAAGCACTGGCGCGCTGGCTGCACCGCGTTCCCGGCTCGCTGGTGATCTCCAACATCGGCGCCTGTGCCCTCTTTTCCGCGCTCACCGGCTCTTCCCCGGCCACCTGCGCGGCCATCGGCAAGATGGGCATTCCGGAAATGCGCAAGCGCGGCTACGACGCCGACCTCGCCACCGGCGCCATTGCGGCCGGCGGCACGCTGGGCATCCTGATCCCGCCCAGCATCACCATGATCCTCTACGGCATCGCCTCCGAAACCTCGATCGGGCGCCTGTTCCTGGCCGGCGTGATTCCCGGCTTGCTGCTGACCGGTCTGTTCATGGCCTGGGCGTTGTTCCTGAGCTGGAAGCGGGGCACGGTGCTGGTGGACGCCGACCGCATCTACTCCATGAAAGAGAAGCTGGAATTGCTGCCACGCCTGCTGCCCTTCGTGGCGGTGATCGTGGGCGTGGTTTATGCGCTGTACGGCGGCATCGCCACACCTTCCGAGGCGGCCGGGGTCGGTGCGGCGCTGTGTCTGCTGATGGTGATCGTGATCTACCGCGTCTGGAAACCGATGGATCTCTGGGCCATCCTGCGCGATGGCCTGCGTGAGTCGGGGATGTTGCTGATGATCATCGGCACCTCCATCCTGTTCGGCTACATGATGTCGTCGCTGCAGATCACGCAGTCGGTGGCCGAGGCCATTGGCGAAATGCAGGTCAACAAATGGGTGATCCTGGGCGCGGTCAACGTGCTGCTGCTGGTGGCCGGCATGTTCCTCCCGCCGGCAGCCATCATCCTGATGACCACGCCCATCCTCATGCCGGTGATCACCGCCGCCGGCTTCGATCCGATCTGGTTCGGCGTGATCCTCACCATCAACATGGAACTCGGTCTGATCACGCCGCCCGTGGGTCTGAACCTCTTTGTGATCAACGGCATCACACCCGATGTGCGCCTGCCCACCATCCTCAGAGGGGCCCTGCCTTTCATGGGCTGCATGGTGCTCGCCATTGTGATCCTGAGCATCTTCCCCGAACTCGCCACCTGGCTGCCAAGCTACCTGATGGGATAACCCGTGCTGGAACAACTGTTACGACTCACCCGCAGAGCCCAGGGCGACGGCGCGCTCGCCCCTTTGCTGCGCTCTTGCCACCACCTGGTTTCGGAAAATGGCCAGGCCAACGTCTACGCCCTGGCGCTGGACGTGATGGATCGTTACCAGCAGTTGCCGGCCCAGCGGCGCGAAGCCTTCTTCGCTGCGCTGGCCACCGAGTTTTCACCCGAACCTGAACGGGTCGTGCTGACCGCGACGCGCTACGCAGAATCCCCCACAGCCGAACGGCTGGCCGACCTGACCAGTGCCGTTGAGCCGCCGCGCCAGGAGCTGCTGCGCCGCATCAACCGGGCTCCCGGCGGCACGGCCATGTTGCTGTCCATGCGCAACCACCTGCTCGACTTGCGCAAGAACCACCCGGAGCTGGCCGCTGTCGACGCCGACTTCCTGCACCTGCTCAGCTCCTGGTTCAATCCGGGCTTCCTGCGGCTGGAGCGGGTCGACTGGCAGTCGAGCGCAGCCTTGCTGGAGAAAATCATCCAGCACGAAGCCGTGCACGAAATTTCCGGCTGGGACGACTTGCGACGCCGCCTGCAACCCGACCGCCGGTGTTATGCATTTTTCCATCCGCAACTGGGCGATGAGCCCCTGATCTTTGTCGAAGTCGCCCTGGTCAACGACATGGCGGATGCCATCGCACCGCTGATCGAGTCCGAGCCAGAAGCGGATGCGGCCCACAGCGCCCGAACTGCCGTTTTTTATTCCATCAGCAACTGCCAACCCGGTTTGCGCGGCGTTTCACTGGGCAACTTCCTGATCAAGAAGGTCGCGGATCAGCTCAAGAGTGAGCTGCCTCGCCTGAAGACGTTTTGCACCCTGTCGCCCATTCCCGGTTTCGCGCGATGGCTGGCCCAAGTCAATGATGAAGACCCCAAGAGCGAGTGGAAAGGCGCGCTGCGCCGTGTCGCGGCGTGGCGCCAGCAATGCAGCAACCCCCAGGCCGACGATGTGCAAGGAGCGAACAAGCTCCTGCGGGAAGACTTGCAAAGCCTTTGCGCACGCTACCTGGTCCTGGAGTCACACGACAAACTGGGTGATCCGGTCGCCCGCTTTCACCTCGACAACGGGGCACGGCTGGAGCGCATCAATTTCGCCGCCGACCTCTCGCGCAAAGGCATCAAGCAGTCCGTCGGCCTGATGGTGAACTACCTCTACGATATCGCTTCTCTGGAAGCGCGCCACCAGCATTTTGTTGACAACAAAGTCAGCCACTCGCAGGCCGTGAAGCGCTTGCTCAAGCCCAGAAGCTGAGCCCATGCCCCCCCTCTCTTGCCCGCCCCGACGCCATGAACCCTGACAACCACAACCTCTACGCCCTGTTCCACGCCGCCTTTGGCCCCACGCCCGAGCGCATGGCCGTTGAAACCGACCAAGGCCAGCAATACACCTACGGGGACGTTCACCAACTCACGGCACGCATGGCGAACTGGCTGAACAGCCAGGGCCTGCAGCGCGGCGACAGGGTCATGGTCCAGGTGGAAAAATCGGTCCCTGCCCTGCTGTTTTACCTGGCCTGCCTGCGCGCAGGGGTGGTCTACGTGCCGTTGAATACCGCTTACCAGGCGGCGGAGCTGGCCTATTTCATCGAAAATGCCGAGCCCCGGGTTTTTGTCTGTGATCCGGCGCGCCACGGAGACCTCCAACCCTTGACCCGGCAGTTGGGCGTGGCCCACCTGGTCACGCTCGACGCCGCCGGCCAAGGCAGCCTGATGGATGCGGCCCTCGAACACTCTCCCGACCAGACCGTTGAGACCATGCAGCGCGATGAACTCGCCGCCATCCTCTACACCAGCGGAACCACCGGTCGCAGCAAGGGCGCACAACTCACCCACGGCAACCTGGCCAGCAACGCCCAGACCTTGCACCGTCACTGGGCATGGCAGGGCGGCGATGTGCTGATCCACGCACTGCCCATCTTCCATGTGCACGGCCTGTTTGTCGCGGCGCATTGCGCGCTGCTCAATGCCAGCAAAATGCTGTGGATGGGCAAATTCAACCCGCAACAGGTGCTCGCGTGGTTGCCTCAGGCCACGGTCTTCATGGGTGTGCCCACCCTGTACGTGCGCCTGTTGCAGGAAAAGACCCTCGATGCAGCCGCCTGCGACCACATGCGCCTGTTCATCAGTGGCTCGGCACCCTTGCTGGCCGAAACCTTCGACGAATGGCACAAGCGCACCGGCCACACCATCCTGGAGCGCTACGGCATGAGCGAAACCGCCATGCTCACGTCCAACCCCTGCCGCGCCGAAGAAGGTCCACGCAAAGGCGGGACCGTGGGGCGCCCACTGCCCGATGTGCAGTTGCGCTGCGTGGACGACAGCGATGCACCTTGCGCCCAGGGGAACGTGGGGTCGATACAGGTCAAAGGTCCCAACGTGTTTCCCGGCTACTGGCGCATGCCTGAGGCCAATGCCAAAGAGTTCACCACCGATGGCTGGTTCCGCACCGGCGATGTGGGCCGAATCGACGACGATGGCTACGTCACCATCGTGGGCCGGAGCAAAGACCTGATCATCACCGGCGGCTACAACGTCTACCCGGCCGAGGTCGAAGGCTTCATCAACGACATGGCAGGCGTGGACGAGTCGGCCGTGATCGGCTGCCCCCACAGGGACTTTGGCGAGGGTGTGGTCGCGGTGGTGGTCGCCAAACCGGGGGTGACCCTGGAACCGGCCCAACTGGTGCAGCAACTCAAAACCCAGATCGCCGGCTTCAAAGTACCCAAGCACCTTTTTGTGGTGAACGAGTTGCCACGCAACGTCATGGGGAAGGTGCAGAAGAACCTGCTCCGCCAGACCTACGCCAAGGTGTTTGACGGCGCGTGAATGCGTGCACGCCGCTGAGCGCTTGCTGCCCCTGAGGATCAGCCTGGCTTGACCGGCTGCCAATACGCGTACTGCCAGGCAAGGCGAAAGCCAGCCCGGCGGTACAAGGCCAGAGCCGCTGCATTGCCCGCATCCACCTGCAGGAACACACGCTCGATGCCCCTGCGGTGGGCCTCGGCGGCCATCGCCAGCAAGATGCGTTGGGCCAGCCCTTGCCCGCGGTGTGCCAGCGCCGTCCGCATGCCGTGCACGCTGAGCCAACCCATGGCCAGTCCAGCGGCACCGCAAGCCAGCGTCTGCCCCTCCTGGCGCAGGCTTGCAAACTGGGTATCCACCCCTCGAGCCAGTGCCAGAGACCGGCAGGCACCGTCCTCGGGGTCCAGACCGGGCCCCAGAAACATGCCCGTCCACGCGGCATCGGCCACCCGGTCAAGCTCGGCCGGAGGCCCCGGATGCATCTTGAGCAGCGCCTGCACGGAACCGGTCATGGTCAACGTGGTCTGACGGGGCGCAAAGCCTCGATCGCTCAGGGTGGCTTGCATGGGCAAAAAGGCGGGCAGATCCGGCAAACGAAAAGAAGGCTGAAATCCGCGCACGCGGTAATGCTCCACCACCTGATCGATCACCGCAAGGTCTGGCGGTGCATGCTGCAGAGGCACCGCACTGCGCGCACGCCACACACTGCCTGCAAACACGGGCACCAACCACCCCGGCAGCCGAATCAGCTCATCGGGCACCACCACCTGCAAGGTGGTCTCCTCGATCTCGGCCACGGCCCGATCGGCCAGCGACCCCCACCCAATTCCACTCATGCGTTGGATCGGTTGATGCCCCAACGGGCGAGCGCAGCGTCGTCGCTGACGCGGGCATCCACCCAGCGCGCGCCTTCTGGCGTCTGCTCTTTTTTCCAGAAAGGGGCCTGGGTCTTGAGGTAATCCATGAGGAATTCACAGGCCTGAAAACTCTCGCCCCGATGGGCCGAAGTGACCGCCACAAACACGATCTGGTCCAGTGGTTGCAGCATGCCCACGCGATGAATCACCCGCGCGGCAAAAAGATCAAACCGCGCCATGGCCTCGTCGATCATGCCTTCGATAGACCGCTCGGTCATGCCGGGGTAGTGCTCCAGCTCCAAGGTGCTGACCGCATCACCCGCATTGCGGTCTCTGACCGTGCCTAGGAAGGAGCAGACCGCTCCCACGCGGGCATCGCTCCGCCGCAGGTGGGCGATTTCGGTTGAGATGTCGAAATCGTCTGTCTGGATGACCACGCGAGCAGGCATGTTGACTCCTATCCACCCGTGACCGGTGGGAAAAACCCGATCTCGGCACCATCGCTCAACGGGGCAGACTCGTCACACATGGTCTGGTTCAAGGCCGCGCGCACGACACGCTCTCGCCCAAGGGCCTCGGCATAAGCGCCACCGCGGGCAATCAGCTCATCCCGCAACGCACCCAGCGTGGCCGCCTGGGTGTCGACGGTTTCACTGCCGGACCCGATCAGTTCGCGCAAAGACGCGAAGTAGCGCAGCGACAACTTCATGACAACAACTCCGAAAACGCGACAAACGGCACCAGTTCGCCATGGGCAATGGTGCGCCCCGGCGGGTTGTCCACCAGGCCGTCCCCCCACACCGCCGACGTCAGCACGCCCGAGCTCTGGTTGGGAAACAGGTCCAGACCCCCATTGGCGTTGCGGCGCACCCGCAGGAACTCCCGCCGTTTGTCGGCCCGGCTCAAGGAAAAATGGGCCGGCAACATCACCGGTTGCGGCATGGCCGGGTCAGCGCCTTGCAACTTGAGCAGGAACGGGCGCACCAGCAGCAAGAAGGTCACGAAGCTGGACACCGGGTTGCCAGGCAAGCCCATGAAGTGGCAACCCGGGGTCTCACCGGCACCGGCGCCGGCGTCGCGCCCGACCGAACCGTAGGCGAAAGGTTTGCCGGGCTTCATCGCAATCTGCCACAGCGCCAGTTGTCCGAGCTGCTCCACTGCGGGTTTGATGTGGTCTTCCTCACCCACCGAGACCCCGCCGCTGGTGAGGATCAGGTCGTGGTGATCGGCGGCCGATTTCAGGGCCGCCAGCGTTTTCTCCCGGCTGTCGGGCACGATGCCCAGATCGCTCACCTCACACCCCAGGCGGTGCAGCATGGCGCGGAGGAAAAAACGGTTGGAGTTGTAGATCGCGCCCGGCTTCATGTCGGCGGGCGCCACGTCGCCCGGCATGACCAGTTCGTCGCCGGTCGAGAACAAAGCCACGCGCGGTCTGGCCATCACGCGGAGCTGGGCCAGGCCCAGGCTGGCGGCCAGGCCCAGGCCTGCAGGCGACAAGCGTTGCCCCTGGGCCAGCACGGTGCTACCCCGTCTCACATCTTCGCCGCTGCGCCGCACCCACTGGCCCAGCAAAGGAACCGCATCGATGTGGACCGCGTGCAGATCGCCGCCGACGTCCCGGGTGTCTTCCTGCATCACCACGGCATCGGCCCCTTCGGGCATGGGCGCTCCGGTGAAGATGCGTGCGCAAGTGCCGGGGCGCAAAGGCTCGGCCGCGTGCCCGGCTGCGATGCGCTGCGAGATCAGCACCACCGCGCCGGCCTCCACCACATCCGCCACCCGCACCGCGTACCCGTCCATCGCCGAATTGTCCTGCGGTGGTACCTGGAGGGCCGACACCAGGTCTTCGGCCAGGACCCGCCCGTCCGCGTCAAAAGTGGGCAGCAGATCATGGCCCGTCAGGGGAAGTGCCTGCAGCAACAGGCTTGCCCGCGCCTCATCCAGAGGCATCAGGGGTCGTCTTGCAGGTGGGGCAGAAAGGGTCATGGCAAGCCTTCAACAAACAGCAGACCGGCGCCCACACGGGCACCCATCAATCATCAAACATGGCGGGGTCGTAGTCGAACCGGTCCCCATTTTGAACCAGCCATTGCGCCACCGCAGCCGGGTCACTCAAAGGCAGCACCGGTCGCCGGGTGGGCTCAGCGAGCAGAGCGGCATCGTCGCAAGCCATGGCGACCACATAGGGGTCTGTCGGGTACAGCTGATGCCCATCGCCCGCAGCCCTGATCAGCTCCAGCTTCATCAGGTTGCTGTGTTTGAATCCCTCGACCAACACCCAGTCCACGCCGCCGTACAGCTCGGCGATCAACTGGTGCACCGACAGGCTCGCAGGTCGCTCAAACTCACGCATCAGCACCAGACGCTCTGCCGAAGCCGCCACCACCTCGAAGGCACCCGCCTGCCGGTGACGCCAGGTGTCCTTGCCAGGGTGATCGATCTCCAGCCCATGGTGGGCATGCTTGACCACTGAAACCCGTTGGCCCAGCGCCCTCATGGCCGGGATGACGCCCTCGATCAGGGTGGTCTTTCCCACCCCGGAGGCTCCCGCAAAACAGACAACTTTCATGGCCGCGTAAAGCGCTCAGGCGCAGTGTTCGGTGACATAGCGCTGGACCGCTGCCGTATCGGCGGCCATCACTTTCACCCGCTTGGGCAGGGCCTCGATGCCCTCAAACCGGGCTGGCCGATCGGGTTCGTGACCCAGGGCTTCCACGATGGTCTCGGCGAATTTGATCGGCAAAGCAGTCTCCAGCACGATCATGGGTTCCTGCCTGTTCCAGACCTCCCGCGCGACCTTCACGCCGTCTGCCGTGTGGGTGTCGATCACCACGGCAAACTGATCGTCTGTGGCTTTGATCGTTTTCAGGCGATCTGCGTGGGTGCTTTTCCCGCTGACAAAGCCATAGCGCGCGGCGGCGTCGGCGAAAGCGGGGTCGTCGCCGAGATCAAAACGACCTTGCTGGTTCAGGCTGGCCCCAAAGAGCGCCTTGGTGCGTTCGCCGTCGCGCCCCAGCAGGTCGAACACAAAACGCTCAAAATTGCTGGCCTTGGAAATGTCCATGGAAGGGCTGGACGTTTCGTGCGTGTCGGCACTGGCGCGCACGCGGTAGGTGCCGGTGCGGAAGAATTCGTCCAGCACATCGTTTTCGTTGGTCGCCACCACCAGCTGGCGGATCGGCAGCCCCATCATGCGAGCCACATGGCCGGCACACACGTTGCCGAAATTCCCGCTTGGCACAGTGAAAGACACCTGCTGGGCATCGTTGGCCGTGGCCTGGAAATAGCCGGCGAAGTAGTACACCACCTGGGCCAGCAAGCGGGCCCAGTTGATGGAATTCACGGTGCCGATCTTGTACTGGCGCTTGAAGGCCAGGTCGTTGGACACGTTCTTGACAATGTCCTGGCAATCGTCGAACACACCTTCGATGGCGATGTTGTGGATGTTCTCGTCCATGAGGCTGAACATCTGGGCCTGCTGAAAAGGACTCATGCGCCCGTGCGGGCTGAGCATGAACACGCGCACGCCCTTTTTACCCCGCATCGCGTATTCGGCGGCGCTGCCGGTGTCACCGGAGGTGGCACCCAGGATGTTGAGCTCCTCGCCCCGCCGGGCCAGCTCGTACTCGAACAGGTTGCCCAGCAGCTGCATGGCCATGTCCTTGAAGGCCAGCGTGGGGCCGTTGGACAGGGCTTCCAGGAAAAACCCGTCATCGAGCTGCTTCAAAGGCACGATGGTGGCCGTGCCGTACACGGCCTCGGTGTAGGTCTTGTCGCACAGCGCCTTCAGATCGGCTGGCGGGATGTCGTCGATGTACAGCGACAACACCTCGAACGCCAGTGCCGCGTACCCGCCCGCCGCACCCTCGTTGAACACGCTGCGCCAGCGGGCCAGCGTCGTGGCATCCACCTGCGGGTAGTGCTCTGGCAGGTACAGGCCCCCATCGGGCGCCAGCCCCTCAAGCAGGATTTCGCAAAAATGTTTGCGGTCGGCGTGGCCGCGGGTAGAGAGGTACAACATGTCAGTGCTTCAAGCTCAACGATGAAGCGCAAGGCCCGAGGGCCAGCGCTCCGAGGGGATACCGTTCAGTTCAGTTCAGTTCAGTTCAGTTCTTCTTTGCGGATGCGCGTGATGGGCGATAGCACCGAGGGCAAAGCCTGCATCTGCGCAATGGCATCGTTCATCGTGCCTTCGCGCACATCGTGGGTCAGGATGATGAGGTCGGTCGAGGTCGCCCCCTCGCCGCCCACCTGGTCGGCCTCGCGTTGCAACACGGCGTCTATGCTGATGCCGGCAGCTGCCACCAGACCTGTGACCTGGGTGAGCACACCCGCTTCGTCCGCCACCCGCAACCGCAGGTAGAAACTGGTCACCACCTCATTCATGGGCAGTACCACCAGATCGCTCATGGCATCGGGCTGAAACGCCAGATGGGGCACGCGGTTTTGCGGGTCCGCCGTGTGCAGCCGGGTGATGTCCACCAGATCGGCAATCACGGCACTGGCCGTGGGCTCACTGCCCGCGCCCTTGCCGTAATACATGGTGGAGCCCACCGCATCGGCCTGGACCAGGACGGCATTCATGGGGCCCTCCACGTTCGCGATCAGGCGTTTGCCCGGCACCAGGCAAGGGTGCACACGCAACTCGATGCCTTTGGCCGTGCGCTTGGTGATGCCCAGCAGTTTGATGCGGTAGCCCAGCTGTTCGGCATAACGGATATCGACCGCACTCAG
>JBFHEQ010000034.1:0-13280 GCA_041584075.1 Hydrogenophaga sp. | reverse complement strand
AGACCATCAGGTCGGCAAAACGCTTTTCACCCTCGCCCAGAAAGGCTTTGGGGATCACGTTTTTCTGCACGGCCGTGGGCTGTGTGTAGCCCAGGTCGGTACAGGCCTGCACCAGTTCGGGCGCCAGGCCCATGGTCACAAAACCATTGGGCTCAGCCGAAACGGCCTCAACCGAAGTGTGTTCGGTGTCCTGATCGTTGATCGGGGTGTCGGGGGATTGATCGGGCGTGAATTCGCCGCGGTCTTCAAAAGAGTCGCTCATGTTCGTCCTTGCGCAAAACGCGCAATTGATCGAATCCAAAGCTCAGGCTGGGCCGGCCAATGACATGGCAGGCGCTCCCGGGCGCAGGTTCCGTTCGTGGTTACAAAACATCAACCATCAAACGGATAACGCGCCTTGGGTCACAAAAAATCGGGTGACACCGGGAGCGAAGACCTCATCCAGATCGCCATCGGTCGAAACCGTGGCAGGTGGGTTGGATACCGCGCTTAGGGCGAAGACAACCACCGAATCCGGGAGGCCTGTGTGTGAGGCAGATGCACAAATCAGCGCAGTTTCCTGCGCAGCCTTGGATTATCGCAGATTTTCAGGGAAAACCCTAGAAGTTTTTTAAAACCGATCAGCGGAGCACCGCAGACACGATCTGAAACAGCACCGCCGCCAGCACCGCCGTGGCGGGCACGGTGATGATCCAGGCCGCCACAATCCGCATCACGGCCGAGCGTTTGACGATTTCCTTCTTGTAGGCCTTCTTGAAGGCCTTTCGCTCGTTCTTGGCGAACAGTGCGCCTTCTGCGGCCTCACGCAACTTGGTCCGCTGCTTCATGTCGGCCAGCATGCGCTTCTTCTCGGCGACTTCCGCCGCTTCAAAACGCTGAAGATAAGCTTCCACTTCCGCCCGGTCCTCACCCTGGTGCCCAGCGAACACCACCGACTCCATCTTGGCGTAGTTCACCTTCAACAACTCGCGCAGGAACCCCACGCCAAACACTGCGCCAATGGAAATGTGGGTGGTGGACACCGGCATACCCAGCTGGGAGGCGATGATCACCGTGATGGTGGCGGCCATGGCAATCGAGTAGGCCCGCATGTTGTCGAGTTCGGTGATTTCTTTGCCCACCGTGCGAATCAGGCGCGAACCATAGAGCGCCAGACCCACCGCAAGCCCCAGGGCACCCAGCACCATCACCCACAAAGGGGTCGATGCCTTGGAGGCAATGGCGCCCGACTTGACGGCTTCGTAGATAGCGGCCAGCGGGCCCACCGCATTCGCCACATCGTTGGCGCCGTGCGCGAAGCTCAACAGGGCCGCTGAACAGACCAGGGGCCAGGTGAAGAGGCGGTTAACCCCTTCTTTGGTGTTCACCTGCACCGCCGCCATGCGTGCTATGGGCTTGCGCACAGCCACGAGCACCAAAGCCGCAAAACCCGCTCCGACCAGCAAGGCGGTCAGAAAACCCACCTTGACCAGCTGACTGAAGCCTTTGAGCATCATGTAGGTGCCGAATGCCCACGCCATGATGGCGATCAGCCAGGGCACCACGCGGCCCGCCGCATCGGTCATTTCACTGCGGTAGGTGATGCTGCGTTTGATGAGGTACAGAAAGGCTGCTGCGATCGCTCCGCCCAGCACGGGCGAAACCACCCAGCTCATCACGATGGAGCCGATGGTGCCCCAGTTGACCAGCCCCCAGCCCCCGGCGGCAATGCCCGCACCCATGACGGCACCGATGATGGAATGGGTGGTTGAAACCGGCGCACCAATCGCCGTGGCCAGGTTGAGCCACAAGGCACCTGCGAGCAAGGCCGAGAACATGACCCAGGCGAACAGCGCCGGGTCGGCAATCTGCTGGGGATCGATGATGCCGCCCTTGATGGTGCCCACCACATCACCGCCCGCCACGATGGCGCCCATGGCCTCGAACAGCGCGGCCACAAAAATGGCCGCACCCATGGTCATGGCGCCAGACCCCACCGCGGGGCCCATGTTGTTGGCCACATCGTTGGCGCCGATGTTCATGGCCATGTATCCCCCAACCACGGCCGAAATGATCAGCAGCCACACCGCCGAGGTCGAGAGGCCAGCGACATTGGCGCCCGTGAGCGAGGCGTACAAACCCACCATCAAAAGGAATGCCAAGGAAGCACCCAGCTGGACGGCATCCTGGTGGCGGGACAGAAAGGCTTTGCGGGAACGTTTTGTCATGAAAAGATCTCGTGCATGTCACGATTTTGACATGCCAGGCTGACAATCAGAACCTTGATGGGCACCACCCCGCCCTCAAAAGCCCGGTCAGCGCAGGAAATGCGTCCGGTAGTGCTCGAGTTCGTCGATGGACTCGTGCACGTCGGCCAGCGCCGTGTGTTTCTGGTGTTTCTTGAAGCTGTTGTAAACCTCCGGGCGCCAGCGTTTGGCCAATTCCTTGAGGGTGCTCACATCCAGGCAACGGTAATGAAAATACGCTTCGAGCTTGGGCATGTACTTGACCAGGAAGCGGCGGTCCTGGCTGATGGTGTTGCCACACATGGGCGAGCCGTTGCGGGGCACATACTTCGCTATAAAGGCCAGCAGCTCGGCCTGCGCCTGCTCTTCGGTGACCGTGCTGGCCCGCACTTTCTCGATCAGGCCGCTCTTGCCGTGGGTGCCCTTGTTCCAGGCATCCATGGCGCCGAGGACGGCATCGGTCTGGTGCACCACGATCACCGGGCCCTCCACCCGGGGCGTGAGATCGGGGCCGGTGATGACCACGGCGATCTCCAGCAAGCGTTCTTTTTCCGGGTCCAGGCCACTCATTTCGCAGTCGAGCCAGATCAGGTTCTGATCGCTCTTGGCCAGCGTGGTGGGGATGGACGAGGGTTCAATGTCGGCTGAACCAGGCTGTTCCGCTGAGGAAGTCAAATTTTGCGTCATGCCCCATTTTCACCGATGGCGCAGGGCACCGGCTCGCCCTGTCGCCACCACAGGCTTGGCGGGTTCGATAGACTCGCCCCATGCAATCTCCTGATCTCATGTTCTCCCTGGTGTTTGGTGTGCTGCTGATCGCAGGCCTCGTGGTGCGCACCTGGCTGGCCAGCCGGCAGATTCGCCATGTGGCCAGCCACCGGGGCGAAGTCCCGGCGGCTTTCGCCAAGACCATCACGGCGCAGGCGCATCAGAAAGCCGCCGACTACACCATCGCCAAAGCCCGGTTCGGCATGCTGGATGGCGCGCTGGAAGCCGCGCTGCTGCTGGGCTGGACCCTGTTTGGCGGCTTGCACTGGTTGAACCAGGCTTTGCTGGAACTGATGGGCGGCGGCATGGGGCAGCAATTGGCGCTGGTGGCGGCTTTCAGCGCGATCGCAGGGCTGCTGGGTCTGCCGGCAGCCTGGTGGTCGACCTTTCGCATCGAAGAGCGCTTCGGCTTCAACAAGATGAGCCCGGGACTCTGGCTCGGCGACCTGCTGAAAAACGCCGTGGTTGGGGCTCTGCTGGGATTGCCCATCCTGGCTTTGGTGTTGTGGCTCATGGGCACAGCCGGCCCCACCTGGTGGCTGTGGGCATGGGGCGCCTGGATGGGCTTCAACCTGTTGATGCTGGTGGCCTACCCTACCCTGATCGCGCCTTTGTTCAACAAGTTCGAACCATTGCAAGATGAAATCGTCAAGCGCAGGGTCAAGGCCTTGATGGACCGCTGCGGTTTTGCGGCCAAGGGCCTCTTTGTGATGGACGGCAGCAAGCGCAGCGCCCACGCCAATGCCTATTTCACCGGTTTTGGAGCCGCCAAACGGGTGGTGTTCTTCGACACCTTGCTGGCACAGCTGGCGCCCGAAGAAATTGACGCGGTGCTGGCGCACGAGCTGGGCCACTACAAGCGACGACACATCATTCAACGCGTGGCGCTGATGTTTGCACTCAGCCTGGTGGGCTTTGCACTGCTGGGCTGGTTGTCCAACCAGAGCTGGTTCTACACTGGCCTGGGGGTGACGCCCTCGCTGATCGAACCCAACCATGCGCTGGCGATACTGCTGTTCATGATGGTGGTGCCGCTGTTCTCGTTTTTCCTGTCGCCGCTGATGGCGCAGTTGTCACGAAAGCATGAGTTTGAGGCCGACGCCTACGCCATGGACAAAACCGACGGCCAAGATCTGGCCAGCGCCCTGCTCAAGCTTTACAAGGACAATGCCAGCACGCTCACGCCCGACCCGCTGTACGTGCGCTTTTATTATTCCCACCCGCCCGCCAGCGAACGGATCACCCGTCTGCAGGCATCAGCCGCTTGACCCTGACATCCATGAACCCTATCCACCAAAACCGCCGCGCACTGTCTGCCACAGAAATCGTCACCCAGCTGACCCAGCTCAACGGCGAGTCGGTTCAGGGCTGGAAACTGATCGATGGCGCTATCGAAAAGACCTTCAGCTTTCCCGACTTCCATGAAACCATGGCGTTTGTGAATGCCCTGGCCTGGATCGCCCACAAAGAGGACCACCACCCCGACCTCGCCCTGAGCTATGGTCGCTGCACCGTGCGCTTCAACACCCACGATGTCGACGGCATTTCGGCCAGCGACATGTTTTGCGCCAAGGCGGTCGACAGCCTGCTCAAAGACTGAGGCCAGGGTCTGTCCAGCCAACCCCACCCCATCATGACCCACCCTGCCGGCCTCCCCCTTTGAACCGCCGTTCCCAAAAGCCACCCCAGGCCACCGGGGCTTCCCCCTCTACACAAGAGGGCCTGGTCGTCGCGTCTTTTGGACGCCATTGTCTGGTGGAGAGCGCCGATGGCCAGCGGCGCATCTGTCACCCGCGCGGGAAAAAGAGCCAAGTGGTGGTGGGCGACCGTGTGCTGTGGTCGGCCACGGCCGACGAAGGCAGCATTGAGCAAGTCAGCCCACGCCGCAACCTCTTCTACCGTCAAGACGAGCTGCGCACCAAGTCGTTCGCCGCCAACCTGGACCAGATTCTCATGCTGGTGGCCGCCGACCCCGAGTTCTCGGAACGGCAGCTGGCCCGCGCCCTGATCGCGGCCGAGGACCAGCACATCCCGGTGCTGGTGGTCCTCAACAAAAGCGATCTGCAGCCAGCCTTCGACCGTGCGTGGCAGCGTCTGGCACCCTACCGCCAGATGGGCGTCGAGGTATTGCCCCTTCGGCTGCAGGCCGAGACCGCGGCCAGCAGCGAGGCCGGCGTGGATGAGCTTCAAGCCCGGCTGATGGGCAAAGTCACATTGGTACTGGGCCCATCGGGGGTGGGCAAAAGCACGCTGGTGAACCGCCTGGTGCCTCATGCCGGCGCACTCACGGGCGAGATTTCCCGCGCCCTCAATTCGGGCAAACACACCACCACCAGCACGACCTGGTATTGGGTTGACCCCGAGGACCGCAGTACCGCCCTGATCGACTCACCGGGATTTCAAGAGTTTGGACTCAACCACATCGAGCCCATGCAGCTGGCACACCTGATGCCCGATCTGCGCGCCACCCTGGGCCATTGCCGTTTCTACAACTGCACCCACCTGCATGAGCCCGGCTGCGACGTGCGGGCGCATGTGATGCCCGCGACCGGCGGCGACGCAGACACGGACACAGAGGCCCACATCCACGCCAACCGCTACCAGATCTACGGCGAACTGTTTGCCGAGCTGTCGGACCGCCGGACCTACTGAAAAACCGGCCCAGGCCGGGCCTCAACCCAGCAAGCGGGAGAGCGTCAACAAGGCCAGCAGCAGCATCCAGAGCACCACGCTGCGCCAGACCAGGCCGACGGCACTGGCCAGGTGCGCGAGCTGGGGCTCGGCGCGGGCACTGCCATCGGTGTTCTCCTGGGTCGTGCCTTCGGGCACCTGCACCAGGCGCACACCCAGGGCACCCGATGTGGCCGCCAGCAGCACACCATCGTTGCCCGGCGCAAAGCGGCTGGACTCGCTGCGCCAGCTCGCCACGGCCTCTTCAAAATTGCCGACCACCGCAAAACCCAGCGCGGTCACGCGGGCAGGCACAAAATCGACCCAGCGCCAGGCCTGTGTGGCCGCCTCGCGCAGACCGTGGCTGGACGTTCCGTCTGCGTGCCCGCGCCAGACCCGGGACAGGTATTCGGCCATGCGGTACAGAATGGCGCCTGCAGGCCCCATGCCCAGCACCCAGAACACCACAAAACACGCCAGCACCCCAAACACGTGGCGGTGGGAAGAAAGCACGGCGTGCTGAATGACTTGTCGCAGAAGCTCCGCCTTGGGCAGGCTGCCAACCTCCACCCGCAACCAGCGGGCCAATTTTTCCCGCGCACCCGCTTCGTCGCCTGTCTCCAGCGCCTGGCGGATATCGGTGAAGTGGTGGCTGAACTGCCTGAAGCCGACCGTGACGTAAAGCACCGCCACCAGCCACACAAAGGCCAGCAAGCTGCTGAACCGCCAGAGACCCCAGTAGACGAGGCCGGTCAGAGCCGCAGGCACGACCGCAGCGAGTACCCAGGCCAGCCAGCCATGGGCACGCTCACCCGCGTCCAGATTGCGGCGCACCACGCGCGCCCAGGCGCGCAACCCGGCGTGCACGGCGTTGTCATGGCCCAGGGGGCGGACTTGTTCCAGCAAAAAAGCCAGAAGAATGGCAAAGAAACTCATGCCCCAATCATAGTGTCAGGAAAAGAAGGCCGTCCTCTTCGCGGGTGGAATGGCCGCGCAAGCCCGCTCAATGGCGTGACGGTCTTCCTCAGGCGCTGAGGAATCGGTAGAAATTGCGCAGCATGCCGGCGGTTGCGCCCCAGATGAAGCGCTCCTGGCCCGCATCATCGTAGGGCATGGAATACCACTCCCGAACGGCGCCCTCCCAGTTCCAGGCGTGGCGGCGGTGGTTGGCGGGGTCCATGAGGAAGTCCAGCGGTACCTCAAACACATCCGCCACTTCGTCGGCATTGGGCGCGAGCTCGAAATCGGGCTGCACCAGGCCCACCACAGGGGTCACGATGAAGGAAGTCCCGGTGACATATTCCGGCAAAGACCCCAGCACCTCGACGCGACCGGGCTCGATGCCGATCTCTTCGTGGGTTTCGCGCAGTGCGGCCGCCACCGCGTTGGCGTCGGTCGCGTCGAGTTTGCCGCCCGGCAAAGCGATCTGGCCCGAGTGGCTGGACAAGTGCGCCGAACGCAGGGTGAGCAGCAGGCTCAAGCGATCGCGCATCACCAGAGGCAGCAGCACGGCCGCATGTGTCGGCGCCCGGTCTCCGAACCGCTGCTCCCGCACCAACTCCGGCACCCATTCGGGCGGCCGGGCAAACAGCGCCCTCAAGCCTTCGGGTGTCAACCGCTCAGGGTGGGCCGGATACAGGCGCTCGCTGCCGAGGTGCGGGACGATCGGGACGTCACGCGGATTGAACAGGGGCAGCGAAGGAGAAGCCATGGATCCAGAGCTTACGACAGGTGGGCCGGGCGAGTGGCCTTCCGGGTGACAGTGGGGCGTCAGGGCGAAAAAAAACCGCCCCCTGGGAGCGGTTTTCTGAGAAGCCGAGGGCTTACGCGCCCAACTTTTCCTTGATGCGAGCCGAACGGCCGCTGCGCTCGCGCAGGTAGTACAGCTTGGCACGGCGCACGGCACCGCGACGCTTCACTTCGATTTTGGAGATGCGGGGGCTGTACAGCGGGAAGGTGCGCTCGACGCCTTCGCCGTTGGAGATCTTGCGCACGATGAAGCTGGAGTTCAGGCCACGGTTGCGACGGGCAATCACCACGCCTTCGTAAGCCTGCACGCGCTTGCGGGTGCCTTCAACCACGTTCACGCTGACGATGACCGTGTCACCAGGCGCAAACGGGGGAATTTCTTTGTTCAAGCGAGCAATTTCTTCTTGCTCAAGGGTCTGGATGAGGTTCATGGTTTCCTGATTTCACGATCATGCCCGCGCTGCACTAAAGGCCGCGAATCCGGCAGGGCTTCGTCCCACACCCTTGCCAAACAAGGGTTTCCACAAAGGAATGTGAGCGCAGTGGCCCGGTCGCGGCGGCCGGTCAGAGGATCGAAAAGCCTTGGATTATAGCTTTTTAATGGCCCGCAGGAAAGTTTCGTCGGCCTTTGTCAATTGGCCTGCGGCTCGCGCCTGTTCCACCAGCTCCGGACGCAGCGTCTGGGAAAGGGTCAGGCTCTGTTCGCGCCGGTAACGCGCGATGCGCTCGTGGTGCCCGCCCAGCAGGACATCTGGCACGTCCACGGGGCCCGCTGGGCCCTCCCAGACCTCGGGCCGCGTGTGGTGCGGACTGTCCAGCAGACCACTCAGCGCCGGATTGAAGCTGTCTTGCTGGTGGCTGCCCTCGTCGCTCAAGACGCCCGGCATCAGACGGGCCACCGCATCGAGCAAGGCAATGGCGGCGATTTCGCCCCCCGACAACACAAAGTCGCCCAGGCTGATCTGCCGGTCGACACACGCGTCGATGAAACGCTGATCAATGCCTTCGTACCGGCCACATAACAGGATGGCACCGGGGCTCTCGGACCATTCGCTGGCCATGTCGTGGTTCAGTCGATCGCCGATCGGCGAAAACAACACCACGGGCACCTGGCTTTCAGCCGAGTCGTCGCGGTCCGTGCGGACAGCCTGCAGGCAACGCCACAAAGGCTCGGCCATCATGACCATGCCCGGCCCGCCACCAAAAGGCCGGTCGTCTACCCGACGGTAATTGCCTTGGGCGTGGTCGCGCGGGTTCCACAGGCGCACGTCCACCTGCCGGGATTCAAAGGCCCGGCGGGTGATGCCGCTCTTGAAAAACGGCTCAAACAGCTCGGGAAAAAGGGTGATGACGTCAAACCGCATGGTGGGTATTGTCACCCCCCGCGCGGCCTGCGGCGTCCCCCCCAGGGGGCGGCACTGGCGGCCGGGCAAAGCCCGTTCCGCGGCGCCCTGGGTGAAGGCATCGCTTGCCGGCGGACCGGTTTCGGCGGGCTTCTTCGAGAACAGCGTGGAAGCGGCCTTGCCGGGCTGCTGCTGTTGCTGTTGCCCCTTGAGGGGCGGAGCCACCACACGCAGTGAGGTGGCGATGGGGGTGGGCGTTCAACCTTCGGCCCAGGGATCAGTAGTCCAGACCCCAGTCGACCGTGATCAGCTTGGCCGTCTGGTCGACCTTGTCGACGTAGGCATCGACAAACGGAATCATGCGTTCCGCCGATTGTTCCTTGCCGTCATCTGTGGTTTCTGTGTACTCCAGCACCAGCACCGAATTGGGGCCGGTGGGCATGAGGTCGCGCACCACGCCCATCTCGACGCCTTCGCGGTTGACCACGCGCAAGCCAATCAGGTCGACCCAGTAATACTCGCCTTCGGGCGTGGCGGGAAAGGCCGAGCGCGGCACATGGATGCGCACACCCTTGAGCGCTTCGGCCATGTTGCGGTCGTCCAGCCCCTCAAGGCGGGCCACAATGCCGTCGGCATGGGCTTTGATTTCCGCCACGGTGACCGCGACAACGCCCGTGAACGCCGAAAAACCACGCGCGAACTTGGGTTCGGGAGGTTGCAGATGCCAGTTCGGAGAGGCGAACAGCGCGTCGGTGTCGGCGCTGTGGGGGTGGATGCGAACCCACCCCTTGATGCCAAACGCTTCCTGAATCCGGCCCAGTTCGATGGCATCGGCCGGCAAGGACGATGCAGTAAAAAGACCAGATGTCATGAAGCGCAGAAAATCAAAAAGCCACCCCTTGCAGGGTGGCCGTCACCATCAGGCTGCTGCTGGAGCGGCTGCGGCGGGTGCTGCTGGCGCAGCTGCGGCTTGCTTGATCAAGCGGGCCACGGTGTCCGAAGGCTCAGCGCCCACGCCCGTCCAGTAGGTCAGACGGTCAGCAGCGATACGCAGAGGCTCTTCACCACCACGGGCACGTGGGTTGTAAAAACCGATGCGCTCGATGAAGCGGCCATCGCGGCGATTGCGCTTGTCGGCAACCACGATGTTGTAGAAAGGACGGGCTTTGGAGCCGCCGCGGGAAAGTCGAATGACGACCATGATTGATCCTTCGGGTGGAGAGGCAGCCCCTATTGGCTACCCCACCGGGCTCACACCAGAGCGATCAGATCGACCTGGAAAGAACCCGTTTCATTGCAACGCTTGAGACACACGACTGACCACCCGGCCAGCGAAACGCTGCACAACCCGCAATTATAGCGTGTTGACTCGTCTGCGTGAACCTGCGCTGCAGAGTTTCGGCGAGAATCTCGTCTGATCCTCGACTCCACATCCCTGCCCCCCTGTATCCCATTTCCACTCATGCCCACCATCCGCCCCAGTCTGGACTCCGACCTCCCCGACATCACCCGCATCTACGGCCACCATGTTTTGCACGGCACAGGCACGTTTGAAACCACACCGCCCTCGGAGGCCGACATGACCACGCGCCGCAACGATGTGCTGAGCAAGGGCCTGCCCTGGCTGATCGTGGAAGACAACGGGCAGGTCCTGGGATTTGCCTATGCCAACTGGTTCAAACCACGCCCGGCCTACCGTTTTTCATGCGAAGACTCGATATACATGGCGCCGGAATCGGCCGGCAAAGGCCTGGGGCGGGCGCTACTGGCCGAACTGATGGCCTGTCTGGAGCGCGCCGGCGTGCGCAAAGTGATGGCGGTGATCGGTGACTCGGCCAATGCCGGTTCGATCGGCGTGCACAAGGCGCTGGGCTTCGAACCAGCGGGCGTGATCCACAACTGCGGCTGGAAGTTTGAGCGCTGGCTGGACATTGTTTTCATGGAAAGGACCTTGGGCGCAGGGGCCTCCAGCCCGCCCAACGACACCCAGCCCACCGCATGAGCCGCCCCAAGCAAACCAAGAACAAGACCCTCGCGGCCTGGCTGGCCGTGCTGCTCGGCAGCATGGGCATCCACCGTTTCTACCTGCGCGGACTCGGCGACTGGATCGGCTGGCTCCACCCCATCGCTGCGGCACTGGGCTGGTGGGGCGTGGAACGCGTGCAGGTCTACGGCCAGGACGACAAGTTGTCCTGGATGCTGATCCCGTTTCTGGGCGCCAGCATCGCAGCAGCCTGCCTCGCGGCGATAGTCTACGCGCTGAGCGACCGTCCCAAATGGAACCGCTGGTTCAACCCAGGACTTGAAGACGAGGCCCCGGCAGGTGCCACCAGCTGGTTCACCATCCTGGCTCTGGTCCTGGCCCTGCTCATGGGCACCATCGCCTTCATGGGCAGTCTGGCGTTTGGCGTGCAGCGCTACTTCGAATACCAGGTGGAAGAAGCGCGCAAGATAAGCCAATAGATGCAGCTCTCCCCGCGCCGCGCTTTCAGCGCGTCACCCCTCCAGGGGCAACGCTGGCGGCCCGGCAAAGCCGGTTCCGCGGCGTTCTCGGTTGAAGCCATTTCACGCCTACGAGCAATGGGTTTGAACTGAGGGGAAGCTACATTCCAGGGCACCGCGGAACTGGCTTTGCCAGGCCGCCAGTGCCGCCCCCTTGAGGGGGTGACGCGCGAAGCGCGGCGCGGGGGTGGGCTAGTTGACCCAGGACATCACCAGCATCACCAGGCTCAGGGTGAACAGGGACAAGCCTGTCGACAGCACCATGCTGGCCGTGGTGAGTTCCTGGGCGACTTCGTAGCGCTGGGCGAACATGAACACGTTGGCGCCCATGGGCATGGCGGCGGCGACCACCATCACGGTCAGAGGCAGGCCAGTGATACCAAAGGCCCATGCGCTGATGCCGACCATCAGGGGCAGCAGCAGGTTCTTCGACGCCGTGATCCACAGGGCCGGGCGCAAGTGTCCGCCCAGCGGCGTGCTGGCCATGGTCACGCCCACCAGAACGAGCGCAATCGGACCAAAAGCGCTGCCCAGCAGCATCAGCGGTTTGTCGACCACCACGGGCAAAGTCCAGCCGGTTTGGGCAAACAGCAAACCCGTGATGATGGGCAGGGGAATGGGGTGGATCAGGGCACTCTTGAAGGCCGACCAGGTGGTGGTCAGCAGGTGTGGCGCTTCCAGACCAGAAGCCCGGTTTTCGCCTGCGACCGCCAGTTCCAGCGTGATGGTGGTCACCGTCAACAAGATGATGGCGTGCAGGGACACCACCGTGAGCAACGTCACCAGCCCGTCTTCGCCATAGGCCAGCTGCACCACCGTGATGCCGATCATGACGAGATTGGAAAACACCCCCCCCAACGCCATGACCACGCTTTTGCGATTGAAGCCTCGCCAGAAAACAGCCCCCCCCAGCAACAACAACGCGGCCAGGAAGTAGGCAACAATGGGGCGCAAGTCCAGGGTCTCGACGTGCACTGCACTCATGGTGCGGAACAGCAAGGCCGGGATCAGCAACAGAAAAACCAGATTGGACAGATCCTTGATCGCCGCAGCACGGATCCACTGCAGCCGTCCGGCCAGGTAGCCAGCAGCAATCAGGATGAAGACAGGCGTCAGCGACGCGACAACGGGGTGGTCAGTGATGTTCACCTGCCGATGTTAGCGCCCCGGGGTTTCGGCTGACGACCATGAGGTCTTGCCTTCCGCCGGTCCAACGGCCTATTTCACCTGACGGGCACCGGTCATGCGGTAGTACAAACCTTGTGGATCGTCCTTCAGCACCTGAAGCCGCCCCTCGATGACCATCGCATTCTGCGAATACGGCAAGGGCTTGGTGGTGCGCACTTCGATCATGCTTTCGGCCCCTCCCGGCATGCAGAAAGGACAGGTGGGCGGCACCGACAGCAACAGGAAATGGGTGTGCTGGGTGCCAGGCTCAATCGGCGTCATGTAACCCTGCACCTTCACCTGAGTGCCGTGCAACCGCTTCACTTTCTCAGGAAACGTGGTGATGATGCGTGGTTTTTGAAACTTCACCGAAACGTCGGTCAGCACCGACCAGGGCACGATGTCGGCCCGGGGCACCAAGGGCGGGAAGGCGCTGTTGGCGCCATGGACACCTGGCCCTTGACCCGCCGGGATGGGCTGACTGCCCATGGGCGAACTCAAGACCTGGGCGCCAGCCAGTGCGCTCAGCCCCAAACCGGCCAACATCAACACCGTTGCGCACGTGTTTCGGTACTTCATCGATCTCCTCAAATGGCAGCCAATGCGGTCACTGCGCTCAATGCGCGTGCTTCATGCCGCAGTATTTTCCAATGGCCAGGCCCTTGCAAGCTTTCTGCAGCTCGGCCAAACAGACTTTCTCACCTTTGCCCGCCTCCATGCACTGGGCGGCGGCCTCGTGGGCTGCGGCCATGGCGCGGTGGCGTGCGATGTCTTCCTTGGTCTCGTCGGCCGAGTGCTGAGCCAGCGCCGAAGCGCAGACCAGCGCAGAAAAAGCCAACACGCCCAGGGATTTTTT
>JBFHEQ010000033.1:0-13284 GCA_041584075.1 Hydrogenophaga sp. | reverse complement strand
CCGTGGCCTGGAGTACATGTTCATCATGATGAACGCCGCGCGCTACGCGGTGGGCGTGCAGGGCATCGCCGTGGCCGAGCGGGCCTACCAGAAAGCGGTGGGTTACGCCAAAGACCGCGTGCAGAGCCGCCCGGTGGACGGCAGCATGAGCTCGGCTGCACCCATCATCCACCACCCCGATGTCAAGCGCATGCTCATGACCATGCGCGCCAGCGTGGAAGGTTGTCGTGCCATGGCGAGCGTGGCCGCCGCCGCTTACGACGCTGCCCACCACCACGCCGATGCCGACGTGCGCAAGCAGAATGCGGCCTTCTATGAGTTCCTGGTGCCGCTGGTCAAGGGCTACAGCACCGAGATGAGCCTGGAGATCACCAGCCTGGGCGTGCAGGTGCACGGCGGCATGGGCTTCATCGAAGAAACCGGTGCCGCCCAGCACTACCGTGACGCCAAGATCCTGACCATCTACGAAGGCACGACGGCCATCCAGGCCAACGATCTGGTGGGGCGCAAGACGGCACGCGATGGCGGTGCGGGCGCCAAGGCCATTGCGGCCCAGATTGAAAAAACCGAAGGCGAGTTGACGGAGCGCGGCAGCGCGCAATCGTTGGCTGTGGCCAAGCGGTTGACGGCTGCGCGGCAGGCCTTCGTGGACGTGGTCGAGTTCATCGCGGCCAACACGCGCTCCAACCCCAACGCAGCTTTTGCCGGTAGCGTGCCTTACCTGTTGCTGGCCGGCAACCTGATGGCTGGCTGGCAGATGGCGCGCGCCTTGCTGGTGGCGGAAGATCAGCTGGCAGCGGGTGTGGATGCCGCTTTCATGCAAAGCAAGATCACGACGGCACGCTTCTACGCCGACCACAGTCTGAGCCGCACGCCCGGCATGCGTGATGCCATCGTCGAAGGCGCGGAAGCGGTGACGGCACTGGCCGCCGAAGCCTTCTGATTTACAACGGCTCAGGCGCCTGTCTGTCGCAACACAGACAGGCGTTGCAATGAGCACGTTACAGAATTGAGTGCGCTGTCCGCATCCCTGCGGCACCCGAATTTTCCCACGGAGACAAACCTGAAATGACCACCCGCCAACGCGCACCTTTGCCCCCGGTTCTGCAGAAGATCAAGTTCCCGGTGATCGGTTCGCCGCTGTTCATCATCAGCAACCCCCAGCTGGTGATTGCGCAGTGCAAGGCCGGCGTCGTGGGCTCCATGCCTGCGCTCAACGCCCGCCCCGCCGCCCAGCTGGACGACTGGCTGGCCGAGATCACGGAGGCGCTGGCCGCCCACGACAAGGCGAACCCTGATGACCCGTCGGCCCCCTTTGCGATCAACCAGATCGTGCACAAGAGCAATGACCGGCTGGAGCAGGACATGGCGCTGTGCGAAAAGTACAAAGTGCCGATCATCATCACCAGCCTGGGTGCGCGCGAAGACGTCAACAAGGGCGTGCAGGCCTGGGGTGGCGTGGTGTTGCACGACGTGATCAACAACGTGTTCGCGCACAAGGCCATCGAAAAAGGCGCCGATGGTCTGATTCCTGTGGCGGCCGGTGCCGGTGGCCATGCCAGTGTGAAAAGCCCGTTTGCCATGGTCCAGGAGATCCGTGAGTGGTTCGACGGCCCGGTGGCCCTGTCTGGCTCCATCGCGTCAGGCGGTGCCGTGCTGGCTGCGCAGGCCATGGGCGCCGATTTTGCCTACATCGGTTCGGCCTTCATTGCGACGGAAGAAGCCCGTGCGGTGGAGGGCTACAAGGCCATGATCACCCAGAGCAATTCGGACGACATTGTCTACAGCAATTTCTACACCGGCATTCACGGCAACTACCTCAAGGGCAGCATTGTGAATGCGGGCATGGACCCCGATCAGCTGCCCGACAGCGACCCCAGCAAGATGAACTTTTCCACGGGCGAGGGCGCCAGTGCCGCCAAGGCCTGGAAAGACATCTGGGGCTGTGGCCAGGGCATCGGCGCGATCAAGGACGTGGTGCCTGCCGCGGATCTGGTGGCGCGTTTCAAGCGGGAGTACGCTGAAGCCAAAGCCCGCATCTGCGGCGGCTGAGGGGCCGGTTGTTTCCAAAAAAAAAGCCACCGAAGTGCGGTGGCTTTTTCATGGGATGGCTGGCGATCGAAGGCGTGTCAGCGGGATATTTCCATGGGGCGGCTGGTGGGCCCTGTGGAAATCAAGGCCTTGGCCCAATCGGGGATCAAGGGGTCCAGCAGACCCGGTGGCGGGGTGTATTGCACGCCGTCCTCATCGGAAATGCGCGCCACGGCACCGCCGTCTTTCCATTCGGCGTACAGCCAGTCGTTGTCCTCCCGGATCAGGCCTGGCGGCGGGTTGCCCAGTGGGGTGTCGGGAACGCCTTTGAGCGCGGCACCCATGTAGTCGATCCAGATGGGCAGGGCTGCCCGGCTGCCCGATTCCCGGCTGCCCAGACTTCGGGGGGTGTCATAGCCCATCCACACCGCGGTGGCCAGGGTGGGGTGGTAACCCGTGAACCAGGCGTCAAACGCGTTGTCGGTGGTGCCGGTTTTGCCATAGACATCGCGCCGCTTGAGCAGGGCCTGGGCGCGGGCACCGGTGCCATAGCGGGTCACATCATTGAGCAGGCTCGACATGACATACGCGTTGCGCGCAGGGATGGCCCGATTTGTTTCGGTGAGCGCCTCTGGCGCCGGGGCTTCAAACAGCACTTTGCCCTGGGCGTCGGTGATCTTTTCGACCACCACGGGTGAGACACGCCAGCCGCCGTTGGCCAGCGTGGCGTAGGCGCGTGCCATCTGTAGCGGCGTGGCGCTGCCGGTACCCAATGCCAGGGTGAGGTTGTCGGGCTGGCGCGAGGAGTCCAGGCCGAAGCGTGTCGCCCATTCGCGGGCCCGGCCCACGCCCACGTGATTGAGCACCCGCACGCTGGCCAGGTTGCTGGATGTGGCCAGCGCCTGGCGCAGGGTGATGGGGCTTTCGCCGCCGGCGTGGCTGTTGCTGGGGCTCCAGCCATTGGCAGCCGTGAAGGGCAGGTCGTCGATCAGGCTGCCGGGCATCACGCGCTCTTCCAGTGCGGCCGAGTACAGCAGGGGTTTGAAGCTGGAACCCGGTTGGCGCCAGGCCTGGGTCACATGGTTGAAGGGCTGGCGGGCATGGTCAAAACCGCCGACCAGGGCGCGTACCCGGCCTGTGGCACTGTCGATGGACACCAGGGCGGCCTCCGCCTCGGGCCATTGTGCGATTTCCCATTCGTTTGGCGTGCCTTTCTTGCCCGATTGCAGCACACGCACCACCGAGCCACGAGCGAGTTTCAGCTCCTGTTTGACCTTGGCTTTCAGGCCCTTCTGAGCCCAGCGCAGGCCGTCGCCCTTGAGGGTGATGCGTTCGCCGGTGGCGAGTTGCGCCTGCACCTCTTTGGCATGGGCGCTGAGCACGATGGCCACGCGAAGCAGGTCGTCGTCGGTGTGGTTCTTCAGGGCTTCGGCCGCCAGGCTGGTGAGTTCCGGGCCCCCGACTGTCTTGGTGGAGGGCAACTCTTCGAAGCCTTCAGGGCCGCGCCACTCACCTCGGCGGTCGAAGTCCAGCACACCGCGCTGCACCGCATCGTAGGCCGCCCGCTGGTCGGATGCCTTGAGGGAGGTGGTGACGCGAATGCCGCTGGAGTAGGCGTCGGTGCCATAGCGCTCGACCACGATGCGCCGCGCCATTTCGGCCACGTGAGGGGCGTGCAGGTCGCGCTCTCCGGGGGTGCGCAGCTTGATGGGTTCGGCCCGGGCAGCGGCCCACTGGGCTTCGGAGATCACCCCGGTCACTTTCATGCGCTCCAGCACGACCCGTTGCCGCTGGGTGGCGCGACCCATGTTGGCCACGGGGTTGGCGTAGTAGGGGTTTTGCGGCAGGCCTGCCAGCATCGCCGCCTCAGCGATGCTGAGCTCGTCCATGGTCTTGCCGAAATAGGTCTTGGCCGCGGCCGCGAAGCCGTAGGCGCGTTGCCCCAGGAAAATCTCGTTCAGGTAGATCTCGAGGATGCGGTCTTTGGAGAGTGCGTCTTCGATCTTGAAGGCCAGCATGATTTCCTTGGCCTTGCGCTCGACCGAGAACTCCCGGGTGAGCAACATGGTGCGCACCAGCTGCTGGGTGATGGTGCTGGCGCCCTGTTTGCGCCCGCCGGTGAGCGCGGCGACCACAGCCCTGGCCATGCCTTTGGGGTCCACGCCGGAGTGCTCCCTGAAGCGGGCGTCTTCGACGGCGAGCACAGCATCTTGCAGCAGCTTCGGGGTCTTGGCCAGCGGCACGTAGATGCGCCGCTCGGTGCCGAACTGGGCGATTTCGACACCGTCCGAGGTGTAAATCTGCAGCGGCAGTTTGGGCGTGTACTTGACGATGCGGTCGGTGGACGGCAGGTCGAAGGTCGCGGCGCTGGCCACCGGAACGCTTGAAACAGACAGGGCGAGAAGCAAAACCGGGCCGGAAAGGGCGCGGCGGTAAATACACTGGAGCATGGTGCGATTATCCCGGGCTCCGGTGAAGTGGGTGTGAAGTGGGCGGCGCAGCCTGTAACGGCATGTCAGGTGACTTGACGCCACGGTCGTGTGCTGAATGAAAAAAACCGCCTTTTCAACGGGCTACCCAGCCGCCGCAGACAGGAAACACCTGGCCGACGAAGCAGTTGGCGTTGTCGCTGCACAGGTAGGCGGCGAATTCGGCGTCCTCCCGGGCCCCGACCAGCCGGCCCAGGGGCACTTCGCGACCCAGGCGCTCCTGAAAGCGTGGATTGGCCTGTACCTCGGGCGGGAAATAGGTGGGGTTGTCGACGAAGTTCTGCGCGATCAGGTTGACCTGCACGTTGTGCGAGGCGGCTTCCAGGCCCACGGACTGCACGTAGGACACTTGTGCGCCCCGGGCGGCACAGTAGGTGGACGCCCGCTTGATGCCTCGCAAGGCTGAAGCGCTCCCCATCACCAGAATTTTCCCGCTGCGCCGAGCGACCATGGCGGGCATAGCCGCCCTGATCAGGCGTGGCAGGGGATCAACGAGGGCCGAAAAGACGCTGCGCCACTCGTCATCGGCGACATCGGTGGCGGGTGTGGTGGGCGCGGCGATGGCCAGGTTGGCAACCAGGATGTCGATGTGGCCAGCCGCTTGCACGACACTTGCCGCAGCCGCAGGGTCATGCAGTGGGGTGTCGCTGCGGATCACGGTCGCTCCGTGAGTGGCCAGTACGTCGCAGAGGGTGGGTCCCATGAAGTCTTCGCACTGGGTCACGAGGACACGCTTGTTGGCCAGCATGGCATGTGGGCTTGGGGTCATGAATCGTCTCCGAGAGAGTGTTCGTGAACCTTAGCGCCATTGCACCGGAGCGGGTTGTCAAATGGGTGTCAGATCAGGGGTGCATCAGACGGGCGTAGAGCGAGCGGAACCGCTGGTGGCGGTGCATGAGGGCCTGGTGGTGGTCTGGGTCGGGTGTGTAGGTGGCCAATACGGGCGGTGTCGTGCACACGGTGTCCTGTGCGCCCCCGGTGGCCAGCCAGGCCAGGCGAGCCGCCCCCATGGCACCGCCGTTTTCGGCGTCTCGATGGATCGTCAGTGTGAGGTTGAAGGTGTCGGCCAGCAATTGCGCCCACCAGGCGCTGCGCGAGCCACCGCCCACCAGGGACAGCGTGGTGCGGGCCGGCTGGGTGGGGGGAATGGTGTTCAACCCGTCGAGCAGGCCAAAGCCGACGCCTTCGGCCACGGCATAAGCCAGGTGGGCCCGTGTGTGCTGTGCGCGCAGGCCGGACCAGGAGCCGGTGGCGAGCGGGTTGTTGTGGGGGGAGCGTTCACCGCTCAGGTACGGCAGGAAGATCGGTGCTTCCAGTTGTTCGAACTGGCTCAGTCGGGCGGCTTCTGCCAGCAAGGCCGGTTCATCGGGAAAGCCCAGGGCTCTGGCCGCCCAGGTGAGGGCACTGGCCGCGCTCAGCATCACGCTCATCTGGTGCCAGCGGCCGGGCAAGGCATGGCAGAAGGCGTGGAGCGCTTGTGACGGGTTGGGCTCAAACGCTGCGCTGCTGACAAACACCACCCCGGAGGTTCCCAGCGATACAAACCCCTGGCCTGGGCGCACCAGGCCCATGCCGACGGCGCTGGCTGCGTTGTCACCGGCACCACCGGCCACGGGCACGCCTTGGGGCAGCCCCCAGCGCGTACACAGCTCCGGTTTGACATGGGCGGCGATCTCGCTGCCTTCGACCAGGCGGGGCATGTGGTCGCGCGTGAGACCGGTGGCCGCGAGCAAGCGATCCGACCAGTCGCGTCGGGCCACGTCCAGCCACAACGTGCCGGCCGCATCGGACATGTCGCTGACGGCTTCGCCCGTGAGCATGAGGCGCAGCCAGTCTTTGGGCAGCAGCACCTTGCGGGTCTTGGCGAAGATGTCGGGTTCGTTCTCGCGCACCCATTGCAGCTTGGGGGCTGTGAAGCCGGGCATGGCCAGATTGCCCGTGATGCCGGGCAGTTCTGGCACGGTTTGCATCAGCGCCTCGCATTGCGCGCCGCTTCGGCCATCGTTCCAGAGGATGGCGGGTCGCAAGACCTGGTCGTCGGCGTCGAGCAGGGTGGCTCCGTGCATTTGACCCGACAGCCCGATGCCTTTCAGCTGCGACAGGGACGGTGCGTGTTGATCCTGCAGCTGGTTCATCACCGCCATCAGAGCATCCCACCAGGCCGCGGGTGCCTGTTCGGACCACAGCGCTTGCGGACGTTGTACGTTGAGGGGGGCACGCGCTGTTGCAATCACCTGGTGCTGGTCGGAGAGCAGGAGGGCTTTGAGTTCGGATGTGCCGAGATCGAGACCGAGGTACATGGGGTGCGGGGGTAGGGGTGTGCGCGGCTGGGGTCAGCGAAACAGGTGTCGCTGGCGCCGCCGGTTCCCGGGCGGTAGCCAGGCCACCGTTCAGGCTGCGCCGCGAAACCGGGTCAGTGACTGCTTGCGGAATTCCGACGGCGTCATGCCCTTGGATTCCAGGAATCGGCGGTTGAAATTGGCCACGTTGTTGAACCCGACCTCGTAGCAGATGAGGCTGATTTGCTGGTCGGTGTCCATCAACAACTGGCAGGCGCGGCTGATGCGCACGCGGTTGACAAAGTCGGTGAAGGTGTTGCCGGTGGCCTTGCGGAAAAAGCGTGAAAACCGGCTTTCGCTCATGCCCAGCTCGGCGGCAATGGCGGCGGCCGAATGGTGTTCCGCCAGGTTGTCCGTGATGCGGCTCACCAGGCCATGGATCTGGTCGATGGATGCGTCGTCGTCGTCGCTTTGCAACTGCACGCTGGAGAGCAGGCGGTAGTCGGTGCAAGCCACCAGATCGCACATCAGGTCAAAGAATGCGGTCAGGCGGCGCAGGCCTGTGGATTGTTTGACCCGGTACCAGTGCTGCTCTGTGCTCTCGCCCATGCCAAAAAACTCGATACCATGGCGGGCCCGTTCGAGCAGCGGGCCGAGGTCCGCGAGCTCGGGGATGAGGTCTGTGGACTTCATCAGCGGTTCGTGGTCGAACTGGATCACCAGGTCGCGCAGGGCAACCCCTTCGTCAGGGGTATCCAGTGAAAGCCAGTTGTGGGGAAGCCGCGGACCGGTCAGCACCAGGTGGCCGGGCTGGAACGGGCCAATCCAGTCGCCCACAAAGACCTTGCCCGAGGTCTCGGTGATCAGGTGAAGCTCGTACTCGTCGTGGTAGTGCCAGCGCGCCAGGGGTGTCGGGAATCCGTGAGACAGGCAACGCACGAAACCGGTGGCGTCGGGGGCCTCGTAGCCCAGATCGGGCGAGCGCGCGAACTCGCGCTCCAGCTCGGGTTTGAGCTGGCGTGGTACGGAGCGATTGGAGTTGGCCACCGGCATATTTTGCGCCTTGTTGCTCAGGTCGACACTGTGCTGACACCTTTGTGCTTGGCGACGAAGACCGCAACGCGCTCCCCTGCCCGGCGAATCGTGTCAATCAGGCGGGGATCCCCTGCGAGGTCACCCCACAGCGGTACGTCGGCACAGAAGGCGGCGACCGGGTCGTCCGCTTCGCACATGGCGTGTGCCACAGCGGGGTCCATGGCCTGATCCTGGTAGGTGTATGGAATCTGGCCTGCGTGCCAGCGCTGCAGGTAGGCCAGGAACAGGGCCGGCAGCATGGCGACGCTGTCGAAGGTGGCGCCTGCGGCCAGACGCTGGCGGATGGTGGGCGCGATGAATCCCGGCATTTTGCTGAAGCCGTCCATGGCCACCCGCTGGTTGGTGTCGCAAATGGCCGGGTTGGCGAAGCGGTCGAGCACCACATCGCGGTAGCGGCGCAGGTTGAGTGGGCAGGGGCGATCGGATGTGTCCAAAACAGGGATCACGTCGTCGGTGACATAGTCGAATGCCAGTTTTCGAATGGCGGGATCCTGGGTGCCCTCGTGGATGAAGAGGTAGTCCACCAGGGTGCCAGCCCAGGCGATGCAGCTGTGGGTGGCGTTGAGCAGGCGGATTTTCGCTTCTTCATAGGCATCGACGGAGGTCACCATTTCCACGCCCACGGCCTCCCACGCGGGTCTGCCCGCGATGAAGAGGTCTTCGATCACCCATTGACTGAAGCTTTCGCCCATCAGGGCCGCCGGATCGTCCACGCCAGTGGCCGCCAGAACGCGCTCTCGCACGTCGGGCGTGGGGCGAGGCGTGATGCGGTCGACCATGGCGTTGGGGCTGGTGGTGTGGGCGTGTACCCATTCCAGCAGGTCGTAGTCGCCGACCAGTTCAATGAACTGCAGGAGACCGCTGCGGGAGCGCCCGCCGTTGTGGCGCAGGTTGTCGCAATTGAGCAGGGTGACCGGCCCGGCCTTGGCCGCGCGCCGCGCACGCAGGATGGCGGTGAGCGCGCCGTAAATGGTTGAGCCTGGCTGGCCAGCCCGGGCTGCATCGAGGTCGCTGCGGAGGTCGGCGAAGGTCTCGAGATCGAGCTTCTGGTTTTTGGAGTCGAGGTAGTAACCCGCTTCGGTGACGGTGAAAGAAATGATCCGGGTGTCGGCGTTGGCGCCTTGGGCGATGAGGCCGCCCAGATCGGGCGTGTGGCCGATGACTTTGCTGATGGAGGTCACACGTTCGTAGTGGTGTTCACCCGCAGGCGAAATCGTCTCCAGTGTGTAGGCGCCGTTCTGCGCTTGAAGTGCGGCAATGGTCTCGGCCATGTCGGGGCGGATATTGCCGCCGACCAGGGTCCAGCTGCAGTCGCCGGATTTTTGCAGTTCGTGGATGTAGGCGGCCTGGTGGGCTCGATGGAAGGAGCCCAGGCCGAGGTGCAGGATGACGTTCATGGAAACTGACTCACAAATCAAAATGGGTGGGCATCAGCACAACGTCTCGGATGGTGATTCCGCGGGGTCGTGTGAGCATGAAGACGATCACTTCGGCGATCTCGCTCGCGTCCATGAGGCTGCCCGAGGCCTTGGCCTCGGCGAGTTTTTCCGCAGGCCAGTCGGCCAGCAGGGAGGTGATCACAGGACCGGGGGAGACCGAGCCCACGCGGATGCCGTGTTTGAAAACCTGGCGCCGCACCGTCTGAACAAAGCAGTCGATGGCCCACTTGGACGAGGCGTACACCGGCTCCCAGGGCGTTGGGAAATGCGCGGCCAGCGAACTGGTCACGATGATGTCGCCGGTCTTGCGTTCGGTCATGTGCAGCAGCACATCGCGCACGTTTTTCATGACGACATTGACGTTGAGGTTGAGCATGCGGTCGATGGCATCGTGCGACGCTTCAACCAGGTCACCACCGACGTAAAGCCCGGCATTGGCATGGAAGATGTCCAGTTGGCCGGTGAGGCTGAGGACTTCGGGCACCAGCGCCGCACATTGCGGGGCATCCAGAAGGTCGAGCGCCAGGGGAATGGCCCGGTCGCCGAGCGCGGCACAGGCGGCGGCCAAGGCTTTTTCGTCCCGGTCAATCAGCACCACGCGGGCCCCGCCAGCCAGCATGGCTTGGGCGCTTGCGCGCCCTATGCCCGATGCTGCGCCGGTGACGGCCGCGACTTTCCCTTCAAAGGCCTGTGCCATGGTGATCCGATCCGCTGGCGGTGACTCAGGCGGTGGCTGTGGCTTTGACCACGCGCCCCTTGCTGTCAAACCAGTGGGCCTGGTCCAGCGCGAGGTCGGCGCTCACGGCGTCGCCCATGTGCAGCGGGGTGCGCTCGCTCTGGCGCGCCACCAGCTGGGCACCCTCGTTCGTGGTGATGTAGATCAGGGTTTCGGCGCCGAGCGCTTCGACCACATCGACTTTGCCCTGTACCTTGGCGCTGCTGTCGGATCCCACCACCACGCACTCGGGGCGCAGGCCGATGGCGCCATCTTTGGCGGCCGCAGGTGCCAACGCCTTGATGGCAGCGGACCACTGGGTGTGGGGCAGGATGTTCATTTGCGGCGTACCGATGAACTGGGCCACAAACTGGTTGGCCGGGCTGTCGTACAGCTCCAGCGGCGTGCCCACTTGCTCGATCAATCCGTCGCGCAATACCACCACGCGGTCGGCCAGCGTCATGGCTTCGACCTGGTCGTGGGTCACGTAGATGGTGGTCGCGCCGAGGTCGCGGTGCAGCTTGGCAATTTCGATACGCGTCTGGCCGCGCAGGGCTGCGTCGAGGTTGGACAGCGGCTCGTCAAACAGGAACACCTTGGGCGCCCGCACGATGGCGCGGCCAATGGCCACCCGCTGGCGTTGCCCACCGGAGAGTTCCTTGGGCGTGCGTTCGAGGTACTTGGTCAGGTCCAGGATCTCCGCGGCCTTTTTGACCTTCTCGGCGATCTCGGCCTTGGGCGCGCCGGCCAGCTTGAGCGCAAAGCTCATGTTTTCGGCCACAGTCATGTGCGGGTAGAGCGCGTAGCTCTGGAAAACCATGGCCAGATCGCGTTTGCTTGAGGGCAGGTGCGTGATGTCGCGGTCTTCCAGGCTGAGCTTGCCGCCATCGATGTGCTCCAGGCCGGCGATCAGGCGCAGCAAGGTCGACTTGCCGCAGCCCGACGGACCCACAAAAACAATGAACTCACCCGGCTTGATTTCCAGATCAATGCCTTTGATGGCGCGGTGGTCACCGAAGAATTTTTCAATGCCTTGAAGTTTCAAATACGACATGGTTTTGTCCCAATGAATTTTGTTTAACGATGTGCCGCAACCGCAGCGATGTCTGAACCGAGGCTGCCGTGGAACCGGCTTTGCCGGGCCACCAGCAGCGCCCCCTGGGGGGTGACGCCGCAAGCGGCGAGGGGGGAGGTCATTTGACGGCTCCGAAGGTGAGGCCCTGCACCAGCTGCTTCTGGCTGAACCAGCCAAACACCACGATGGGGGCGATGGCCATGAACGATGCGGCCGACAGCTTGGCCCAGAACAAGCCTTCGGGGCTGGAGTAACCGGCGATCAGGGTGGCCAGCGTGCCGCCGTTGGCCGCGGTCAGGTTCAGGCTCCAGAAGGCTTCGTTCCAGGACAGCACCAGACACAGCAGACCGGTGGAGGCGAGGCCACCCATGGCCAGGGGCAGCAGCACCAGACGGGCTTCCTGCCACAGCGAGGCGCCATCCATGCGGGCAGCTTCCAGGATCTCGCGGGGGATCTCCTTGAATTGTGAATACAGCATCCAGACCATGATGGGCAGGTTGGAGAGCGTGAACACGATGATCAGGGCAATCGGGTTGTCCAGCAGGTGGCTCTTCTGGGCCAGCACATAGACGGGCACCAGGGCGCCCACGGCGGGCATCATCTTGGTTGAGAGCATCCACATCAGGATGTCCTTGTCGTGCTTGCCCTTGAAGAAAGCCATGGCGTAGGCCGCCGGGGCGGCGATCATCAAGCCGATGATGGTGGAGAACACGCTGGTGATCACCGAGTTCTTGGCGTACTGCAGGTAGTCGCTGCGCTCATTCACCTCATGGAAGTTTTCCAGCGTGGGGCTGAAGAACAGCTCGGGCGGCACCGCGATGGCCTGCAGCTCGGTCTTGAACGCGGTCAGCATGAGCCAGCCCAGCGGGAAGAACAGCAGCAGTGCAACGCTCCAGGCGCCCACGGTGCGAACGGCGTAAGCCGGGGTGAAGGTTTTTTGTCTCATTCGAAATCTCCGGTAGGAGGAATGCCTGTGCGGCGCGCAATGCCCGCGGGGCGGGGGTTTTTCATATCTACTTGTCGAGGTTTTTACCGACCATGCGGATCATGAAGATGCCTGCGATGTTGGCCAGTACGACCGCAAACAGCGCACCGGCCGAAGCCACGCCTGCGTCAAAGTTCAGCAAGGCCTGCTTGAAGATCAGGTAGGCCACATTGGTGCTCGCGTCACCCGGGCCCCCGCCGGTGGTGGTGTAGATCTCGGCAAACACGCTGAGCAGGAAAATGAGCTCAATCATCACGACCACGGCCACCGAGCGGCCCAGGTGCGGGATGTAGAGGTAGCGGAACTGCTGCAAGAAGTTGGCGCCGTCCATGCGGGAGGCTTCGAGCTGCTCGCGATCCATGCTTTGCAGCGACGTCATGAAGATCAGTGTGGCGAAAGGCAGCCACTGCCAGGACACCATGAGGATGACCGAGAACAGCGGAACCTCGGTCAGCCAGTCCACGGGGGTGGCGCCAAAGAAGATCCAGACCTGCGCAAGCACACCGTAGATGGGGTTCATCATCATGTTCTTCCACAGCAGTGCGTTGACCGTGGGCATGACGAAGAAGGGGGAGATCAGCAGGATGCGCACCAGACCGCGACCGGCGAGCGGCTCGTTGATCAGCAGGGCGATGAGCACGCCCAACACCACGGTGATACCGATGACGCTGCCCAGCAGCAGCAATGTGTTCATGATGGCCGCCCCGAAGGAGGGGTCGGTCACAAAGTATTCGTAGTTTTCCAGGCCGATGAAGTCGGACTGGTCCGGCATCAGCAGATTGAACTGGATGAGGGAGAAGTAGATGGTCATCGCCAGCGGCACGATCATCCAGAGGGCGAGCGTGCTGACGGCTGGTGCCATCAGAAGGCGGGGAAGCGTGCGGTTCATGGCGGTGCACCCTTGAGAAAGGAAACGGAATTCACGCACGGGCCGCTCGGGCGCGTGGGTGTTTGCGCGATGGATTCCACTGCAAAGAGAAGCACAGTAGAAAAGAAAGGCCGGGGCTGGCAAGCGGATGTCAGCCCCGGTCAACAGGCTTGTGGCCCGATTACTTGTAGTAACCGGCTTTCTTCATCTGGCGCTCTGCGGCGACCTGGCCTGCCTTGAGGGCTGCGTCAACCGAGGTGCGGCCGGCCAATGCCGAGCTCATCTGCTGACCCACCGTGGTGCCGATG
>JBFHEQ010000032.1:0-13491 GCA_041584075.1 Hydrogenophaga sp. | reverse complement strand
GCGTGCGCCCATGCGCCCGGTGCATTTTGGAGAGGTCGCCATCAAGGATGTGTTTGATTTGCGAGGCTTCAACCTCAATGCCAAGCTGGACATCGATCCCGATTTCCTCAAGGCTGACGACCACGACCACGACCACGACCACGACCATGAGGGACACGAAGGGCATGACCATGCGCCCGGAGAGACCTGCAACCACCCCTCCCATCAGCATGACCACGGCCACGGCGGAGCCCACGGCCACCACCACCATCACGATGATGATGTGAAGAGTTTTGTTTATCGCGCCACCCGTCCGTTCAATCCGGCCAAGCTGGAAGACTTTCTGGGTGCTGTGGTTCAGGTGTATGGACCGCGCATGCTGCGCTACAAAGGCGTGCTGGACATGCAGGGAACCGATCGCAAGGTCATTTTCCAGGGCGTGCATCAGTTGATGGGCAGTGATCTGGGACCCGCCTGGGGTGAAAACGAAGAGCGCGTCAGCAAAATGGTGTTCATTGGCCTGGATTTGCCGCGCGACATCCTGGTCCAGGGGCTGGATCAGGCGCTGGCCTGATCAGAAAGGATTTTCCTTTGTCGTACTTTTCGCCGTGAATGACCGCCTCTCTGTGTGGTTTGTCGCGCTTCTCCAACGCCTGAGTGGGGGCGGGCGCAGCTTGTCAGCAGGTGTTTCCCGTCCCTCGTTACAATCGCGCCCCGTATCGGTCGTCCTGCGTCCGACCTGGCCTGCCTTCAGCCTGCAGACCGGGTGTGATCCGGAAATGGGTCATAAACGGGGTATAACAAGAACCCAGCCACTGGCGGAGCCGGTGAGCAGCGACGACCCTGGGGGGAGCCCCGGGGTTTGCAGCAGCCCCACACAGGCTTTGTCAGGCACTGAGAGGAGACCCTTGTGAAAGCCACGGCCAGCAAGTCAGCGAAAAGCAAACAGCCCACAGCAGCGGCTGCAAAGGGGCGCGTGTCCCCGGCTGACAAGAAGCCTGCAGCAGTGCCTGGCGCCAAGGCTTCTGCGGCGGTGAAGACCGCTGCCAAGAAGACGTCACCCGCCAAGCCTGCGGCCACGCCGAAGACCGTGACAGCCCAGAGCGCTTCCAGTGCGAAAACCGCTCCCAAGGCCAGTAAACCGAACGTTGCAAACTCGGTGGCTCCCGCCGCCGCCAAGCGCGCAACGTCATCCCAACCGGCGCCCGCCGCAAAAAAGGTGCCTGTGACTCCTGCCCCTCTCAAGAAAACGACCGTACCGCCGAAAAAATCAGCGGCCAGCAACAAGAAGTCATCTGCTTCAGCCCCCGTCGTGATCGAGCCCAGTCCCAAGCCTCTGGGCAAGCGGGCGGCCAAAAAAGTGATGATGGAGCAAATGACCCAGGCCGCTGTGGTGCCGACCCATGCGCCTGACGCCGCCAAAGCCACCTTTTCCAACATGAACGAACGTGTAATGACCCCCCCTGTCCCGTCATCCATTCAGAAAGACCCCAAGCGGGCCAACAACTGGAAGAGCCTGACGGTTGAGCAACTGACCGATCTCGATGTCCTGGCAATGCCGGACGGCGAGTACATGAACGACGTTCAGCTTGCGTTCTTCCGTCGAAAACTCTCCCTACTCAAAGCCGACATGCTGGCCAATGCGGGTGAAACCACCGAGCATCTCCGTGAAGACACCGTGGTCGTGCCCGACCCAGCGGACCGCGCCACCATCGAAGAAGAGCACGCACTGGAGTTGCGCACGCGCGATCGCGAGCGCAAGCTCCTGAAAAAGATTCAACAGGCGATTACCCGCATCGATGCAGGTGACTATGGTTTCTGCGAAGAGACCGGCGAAGCGATTGGTGTTGCCCGACTGATGGCGCGGCCCACAGCCAGTTTGTCCCTGGAAGCGCAGCAGCGGCGCGAACTCAAGCAAAAAATGTTCGGGGACTGATTGATTCAGCACCTATTCACACTCCTCTGATCCACCCAGGCACAACGGCTTCATGTCCAAGGAAGACTCCAACGGCGGATTTCTGTCCAAAGTGGCGAAATTCGTCCGCCATCCGACCACCAGCTGGTCGGATCTGGACACGCGCAGCGCCGACCGCGAAAGCGAGTACAGCAAGGCGGCTCTCAAGGAGATGATCGAGCGCAAGCGGCGCAATGATTTTGTGCGCAAGCGCGAATTCGAAATGCTTCGAAAGATCCGGAGTCGCGAGGCCAGTGGCGAGAGCGGGCAGGGTGTTCGACCATCGTTTTTTCAGAGCAGTCTGCCGTCCAAGCCGGACGACCGGGCCATGACGCTCAAGAAGATCGACGAAATCGAAGCCCAGATGTCGATGCAATGGTGGAAAACCAAGGGGCCAGATTCCCTCGCCACCACCGGTTCCAGCCTCAATTCGGGGGCACACACGACCGGCGGCTCCCCAGTGGATCGCAAGACCAACGCCAGCAAAGACAAGGCGGTTGCCGCCGCTGCCGAAGCGGAACAGCAAGCACAGCGTCGCGCCGCGCAATACAACGAAACGGAAGCAGCCCCGCTCGGCGACATGTCGACTCAGCAAGGTGCAACCCGGCCATCGCCAAACGCGCCCCCGCGCCAGAAGGTCGAGACTGCCTCGCTTTCTGCAGAATCTCGCATGGTCAAACCGGAAAGCCAGACCATGCCGGCGCAGCCAGTACCTGCGTCTCCGCCTGTGACCGCGCGCACAGGTTTGATGGTTGCGACAGGGCAAGGCGACCTGACGGGTGCTCAGCCGGCCTTTTCTGCCTCGCATTTTTACGCACTCGACGTGCAGGAAATTGCGCAAGATCCCGAGGTGGAGGAAGCCGCCATCCGTTTTGCCAATGGCGACGACGCGGGCGCCGAGCAGGGATTGCTGGACTCGGTTGGCGGTGAGCCGGGCCAGAGCCGTCTGGAAGACTGGCTGTCGTTGTTTGATCTCTACCGCGCGACCGGTCAAATGGCGCCCTTCGAAAGTCAGGCTCTGGATTTCGTGAACCGGTTTGGTCGATCTGCGCCGCAGTGGTTTGACATGCCCGATCAAGTTTCCGTCATGACGGGGAAGACGTACCAGCCTTCGGTGGCGAATGCCCGTGCGGCCTGGGTTTGTGACGGTGAACTGGATGCGCATGCCGTGGGTACGCTGCAGAATGTGTTGCTGCGGGTGAGCCAGCCCTGGGTGCTCGACTGGACCCCCATCGAAACCGTGGATGTGAAAGCGGCCCGGGCCCTGCTGGGCATCTTCACGCTCTGGGGCGATCAAGACATTGATTTGTGTTTCCTGGGCGCCTCTCACTTGCGTGATGTGCTCAAGGCGCTCACGCCGTCCGGGCGCCGTGACGTGGAGCAATTGTGGTGGGAATTGCGCATGGCGGCCTTGCGCATCATGAACCGGCCGGACGAATTCGAGCTCACCGCGCTCGATTTTTGCGTGACTTACGAGGTGTCGCCACCCGGGTGGGAGCGGCCTCATTGCCGCTTCCGCAGTCTCTCCCATAACCCGGACGCAGAGGCGGGGGCTTCTGTATTGGGTGAGTCTTCGCTGGAACAGGTGCCGTCAGGTTTCTCTGGTTTCTCGGGGTTCCATGGTGATACGAGGCCCGAAGGGCAGAGTTCGGGCTACAACCAGTTGGGGCTGGTGGAGCTGTCCGGCGAAATTCGGGGTGATCCCGAGGCCTTGCTGGAGAAGCTGGAGCAGCGGTTGGTCGGGGTTGATGTGATGATCATCTCGTGCCGCAACCTGATCCGCGTCGATTTCTCGGCCGCGGGCACCCTGTTGAACTGGGTCTCCGGTCATCACGCCCAGGGACGCATGGTGCAGTTTGTGGACGCACACCGCCTGGTCTCGGCGTTTTTTCACGTCATTGGCATCACCGAATACGCCAAGGTCGTCGTTCGCAACGACTGAATCTGATCAACCCTGCGCCGCCTTCGGCGTCACCCCTTCCAGGGGCGGCACTGGTGGCCCGGCAAAGCCGGTTCCACGGTGCCCTGGGTGGGCGTTGCGGGGCGCGTACGTTACAAACTTTCCCGAAATCATCGGGTTGCGGTTGCGGGGCTTGAAATTCGTTGGGTCGCTCCCACTTCTGGGGTTATGGAATCATTTCACGGAACCACCATCGTCTGCGTGCGGCGCGAAACGCCTGACGGTGTGCAAGTCGCCATCGGCGGCGACGGCCAGGTCACGCTGGGCAACATCGTTGTCAAGGGCACGGCCCGCAAGGTGCGCAAGATCCACCACGACAAGGTTCTGGCTGGATTCGCCGGCGCGACGGCCGATGCCTTCACGCTCTTTGAGCGTTTTGAGGCCAAGCTGGAAAAGCACCAGGGTCACCTGGTTCGTGCCGCCATCGAGCTGACCAAAGACTGGCGCACCGACCGTGTGCTGCGCAAGCTGGAGGCCATGCTGGCTGTGGCCGACCACAGTGCGGCGCTCATCATCACAGGCCAGGGCGATGTGCTGGAGCCCGAGCATGGTGTGGTGGCGATCGGATCGGGCGGCGCTTATGCGCAGGCTGCCGCCCGGGCTTTGGTGCAGCACACCGAACTGAGTGCCGAGGATGTGGTGCGCCAGTCTCTGGCCATTGCCGGTGAAATCTGTATCTACACGAACATGAACCACACCGTCGAGGTGTTGTGACGCCGCACACGGCCCCGGCCCCGTCGCAGCCCGGTCAAGCGGGTTGGTCGACGAGGCGATTCGTGGGCTCGACCAGGTTCGTTTTGTCTCCCCATGTTGAAGTCCCGGTGCGCGCACCGGCACCGTCCGTTTCGGGCGCCCCAACCACGGTTTGTTTTTTCCTATGTCTTCCATGACCCCCCAGGAGATCGTCTCCGAACTCGATCGCTTCATCATTGGCCAGAACGGTGCCAAGCGCGCCGTGGCCATTGCTTTGCGCAACCGCTGGCGCCGCCAGCAGGTGGATGCCAAGCTGCGTCCCGAGATCACGCCCAAAAACATCCTGATGATCGGCCCCACCGGCGTGGGGAAAACCGAAATTGCCCGTCGCCTGGCTGCTTTGGCGGATGCACCCTTCATCAAGGTCGAAGCCACCAAGTACACCGAAGTGGGGTATGTGGGCAAAGACGTGGATGGGATCATCCGCGACCTGGTGGAAATCGCGATCAAACAGACCCGTGAGGTTGAAATGCGCAACCAGCGCGCGCGGGCCGAGGATGCCGCAGAAGAACGCATCCTGGATGTGCTGGTGCCGCCGCCCCGCAGCGCCCCGGGTGAGCCACCCGCGCTGGGGGGCGACAACACCGCGCGACAGGCGTTTCGCAAGAAGCTGCGCGAAGGCCAGCTTGACGATCGCGAGATTGAGGTGGATCTGGCTGAGCCCCGGCCGACCATGGACATCATGGGACCCGCGGGCATGGAGGATATGGCCGAGCAGCTGCGTGGCATGTTCAGCCAGATGGCCCAGGACAAGCGCCGCAAGCGCAAGCTGCCGATTGCGGAAGCCTTGAAGTTGCTGATCGACGAAGAGGCTGGCAAGCTGGTCAACGAAGAGGAAATCAAGACGCGCGCCTTGCAAAATGCCGAGCAGAACGGCATCGTGTTCATCGACGAGATCGACAAGGTGGCCTCGCGCAGCGATGCCGGCGGTGCCGAGGTTTCGCGCCAGGGGGTGCAGCGCGACCTGCTGCCATTGGTAGAGGGCACGACCGTGTCCACCAAGCATGGCATGCTCAAGACCGACCACATCCTGTTCATCGCCAGCGGTGCTTTTCATCTGGCCAAACCCAGCGACCTCATCCCTGAGCTGCAAGGTCGCTTTCCCATCCGTGTGGAGTTGCGGTCGCTGTCGGTGGACGATTTTGAGGCGATTCTGACGCAAACCCATGCCTCGCTGGTGCGTCAGTACCAGGCTTTGCTGGCCACCGAGGGCGTGACCATTGAATTCACCCCCGAGGGCATTCGCCGGCTGGCCCAGATTGCTTGCGATGTGAACGAGCGCACCGAAAACATCGGCGCCCGGCGCCTGGCCACCGTGATGGAGCACTTGCTGGACGAGGTGAGCTTTGGCGCGACCCAGCTGGAAGGGCAGACCGTGACCATCGACGCCGCTTATGTCGATGGCCGCCTGGCCGAGCTCAGCCGCAACGAAGATTTGTCGCGCTACATCCTCTGATGGGGATTCGCCCTCGCGGCGACCACCATCCGGCCCGCCAGTTGGCGTGAGAGCAGACGGGAGGCGGAAGCCGTCTTTCGGTCTTTGGCGCGGTTTTGCAGCCCAAACTTGCGCGTTCCAAGTCGGCAAGGTGCAGCAATTGCATTGAATGCAGCCCTTGGGTGGGTGGTTCGGGTGCCGAAAGACGGCCGCCTGTCGGCTTGCGCACGGGTCTGGTGCGGCTCGGGCTGCTCACACATCACTTTCACAGGGCGTTGTAAGTGCTTGCTTTTGCTGCATTTTTAGGCAACATCTTGCTTCAAAATGTGTCCTAAGTGGTTGATTTCATTGAAAAAAAGAACGGACACCCCTTGTTGTCACTGATTTTCCTGATAAAGTGGGAAAAAGTGCAATTAAGTGGTGAAAAGTGTTTTTCAAGGATTGATCGCGGTGTTTCAGGGTGCTTCTTCTCTCAGTCTCGACGCCAAGGGCCGGCTTTCCGTGCCCACAAGGCACCGTGACGCCCTGGGAGCAGAGACCGGTCAGCTGACGATCACCAAACACCCCCACGGCTGCCTGATGATATTCCCTCGCCCGGAGTGGGAGCGCTTTCGTGAGCGCATCGCGGCTTTGCCGATGCAGGCTCAATGGTGGCGCCGCATCTTCCTGGGCAATGCCATGGATGTGGAGATGGACGGCTCGGGTCGCGTGCTGGTGTCGCCCGAGTTGCGGGCGGACGCTGGCATCACGCGCGAATCCATCCTGCTCGGCATGGGCTCCTACCTCGAACTTTGGGATGCCCAGACCTACGCGGTCAAGGAGGCCGAGGCCAAGCAGGCCGAGATGCCCGATGTGCTCAAGGACTTTTCCTTCTGAGGCCCATGGTGCACAACGAATGGCAACACCAAACCGTGCTGTTGAACGAGGCTGTGGACGCCTTGGGCATCCGGCCGGACGGTCACTACGTGGACGCCACGTTCGGTCGGGGTGGCCATTCGCGTCTCATTCTGGAGCGCCTGTCGCCAGCCGGGCGTTTGACGGTTTTCGACAAGGATCCGCAGGCCGTCGCCGTGGCGCAAGCCCTGGCCGCTAGCGATCCTCGCCTGGACATCCGGCACCAGGGCTTTTGCCACCTCGGTGAACTGGGGGTGGGCGTGGTCGACGGGGTGCTCATGGACCTGGGGGTGAGCTCTCCCCAGATCGACGACCCCGAAAGGGGTTTTTCTTTTCGCCACGACGGACCGCTGGACATGCGCATGGACACCACGCGCGGCCAGAGCGTGGCTCAGTGGCTGGAAACGGTCGATGTGCCCACCCTTGCGGAGGTGATACGTGAATATGGCGAAGAACGGTTTGCTAAACAGGTTGCAGCGGCGATTGATCGTCGCCGACAGGAACGGGGCCCTTTTCGAACCACCCGTGAGTTGGCCGAAGTCGTGGCTGGCGCGGTCAAAACCCGCGAGCCGGGCAAGGACCCTGCAACGCGCACATTTCAGGCTCTTCGGATTTTCATCAACGCCGAGCTTGAAGAGCTGCAACAGGCGCTAGAGGCGAGCCTGCAGGTCTTGCGGACCGAAGGGCGGCTGGTGGTGATCAGCTTTCATTCGCTGGAAGACCGCATGGTCAAGCAGTTCATGGCGCGGCATTCGCGTGCGGTGGTGGATCGTCGCGTGCCGTTCGCCGAGCCCAAGCCCATGCCGTTTGAGGCGGTGAGCCGCGTGATGCCGTCCCAGAGCGAGGTCGAGGGCAATCCGAGGTCGCGCAGCTCGGTGATGCGTATCGCCACGCGCACGGGGGCGCCCGCATGATCCGTCTCAATCTGGCCCTGACGCTGGCGGTGATGATCAGCGCCTTCTACCTGGTGCACACCCAGTACGAGTCGCGCCGTCTGTATACGGCTCTGGACCGCGCCAATGCGCTGGCCCACCGTCTGGAGTCGGAGCATGAGCAACTGCGTGTGCTCAAGCGTGAGCAAGCGGCTTCCGCCCGTGTGCAGAAACTCGCGGCGAGCAAGCTGGCCATGCGCCCCGTGACGCCGGGTATCACACAGTACGTGCCGGATCTGGGTTTGGCCCCACCCGTTGTGGCGCCGGCGCAGGAGGTGCAGCGATGAGCAAACGCCGCCACACAACGCCCAGCCGCAGCATCAACTACAGCGCCAGCCCATTGCTGGCGAGCAAGACACCGGTCTGGCGCAGCAAGTTCATCGTGGCCGCGCTGGCCGTCGCCTTTGCCGGTCTGGGTGCCCGGGCCGCCTATGTGCAGGTGTTTGGCAACGACTTCTTCCAGCGTCAGGGTGAGGTGCGCTTTGCGCGCACGCTGGAGCTGCCGGCCAATCGCGGCCGAGTGCTCGATCGCAATGGCCTGATCCTTGCATCCAGTGTGGTGGCGCAAAGCATCTGGGCCATTCCTGAAGATGTGGACAAGGCAGATCCCAAGTTGCAGGCGCTGGCCAAGCTGCTGAAGATGCGGCTGTCGGACCTGAAGAAGCAGCTGGCAAACGAAGACAAAACTTTTGTCTGGGTCAAGCGACAGGTCGACGCCCCGATCGCCAAAGAAATCGCGGCATTGGGCATCAAGGGGATCTACCAGCGGCGTGAATACAAGCGCGAGTACCCGGAGGGTGAGGCGGCAGCCCACGTGGTCGGCTTCACCAACGTGGAGGACCGTGGGCAGGAGGGCGTTGAGCTGGCGTTCAACAAGGCGCTGTCTGGACGCAATGGGTCCAGACGCGTGATCAAGGACCGCCTGGGTCGTGTGGTCGAGGACGTGCGCGATGTGATCCCGCCGGTGGATGGCCCCGATCTGCAACTCTCCATCGACAGCAAGGTCCAGTACTTTGCGTACCAGAAGCTGCGCGAAGCGGTGGAAAAACACAAGGCGAAGGCTGGCAGTGTGGTGGTGCTCGACAGCGTGTCGGGTGAAGTGCTGGCGCTGGCCAACTACCCCAGCTTCAACCCGAACAACCGGCAAAATCTCACCGGTGACCAGCTGCGCAACCGCGTGTTGACCGACAGTTTCGAGCCGGGTTCAACCATGAAGCCCTTCATTGCCTCGCTGGCACTGGAGAAAGGCATGGTCACACCGACCACCCCCATCCAGACTGCGCCGGGGCGCATCTCGATTGGCCGTTCGACGATCCGCGACTCACACCCCCATGGCGTGCTCACGGTCAACGAGATCATCCAGAAGTCGAGCAACGTCGGCACGGTCAAGATGGCCATGCAGATGCAGCCACGCGTAATGTGGGAAGTTTTCGCCCAGGCCGGCTTCGGTCAGAAGCCGCAATTGCCCTTCCCGGGCGCGGTCACCGGCCGCCTTCGTCCCTACAAGACCTGGAAGCCGATCGAACAGGCCACCATGAGCTATGGCTATGGTTTGTCCGCTTCACTGTTTCAGCTCGCGCAGTCATACACCATCTTTGCCCGCGACGGCGAATTGATCCCGATTTCGCTACTGAAGAACGAAGCCCCGGCCACCGGTGTGCGCGTGTTCAGTGCCAAGAACGCTGTTGCAGTCCGCCAGATGCTGGCCTTGGCCGCAGGCCCTGGTGGCACGGCGCCGCTGGCACAAACCATGGGCTATTCGGTCGGGGGCAAGACCGGTACCGCGCACAAAGTTGAAGGCAAGGGTTATTCAGCCAACCGGTACCGCAGCTGGTTCGTCGGCCTGGCACCGATTGACGCGCCGCGCATCGTGGTGGCCGTGATGATCGATGAGCCCTCCAACGGCCAGTACTTCGGTGGGTTGGTGGCTGCGCCTGTGTTCAGCGAGACGGTGCAGCAGACCCTGCGCATCCTCGGTGTGCAGCCGGATATGAACGTCAAGCCCCAGATCGTGACCGAAGCGGTGGAGGAATCGTTCTGATGCGCGCCCACTTCATGACCCCCTGCGGTCACGCCCGCTTGACCTCTGTTCACAACAGGGGGGCAAGATGAGCGTCGAGATGAAAGAGCCTGTGGCGGTCGCCCAATGGTTGCGCGAACGCGTAACCGGGCAACTGGTTTGTGACAGCCGCCGGGTGGCGATGGGCGATGGCTTTGTGGCCTGGCCTGGCGCTGCGACCGATGGTCGGCGCTTTGTGCGCGCGGCGCTGGAAGCGGGCGCCAAGGCGGCCGTGGTGGAGCGCGCCGGCGTCGAGGCGTTTGGTTTCGATGATGCCCGCGTGATCGCAGTACCCGACCTCAAAGCACAGGCCGGTGCCATTGCGAGTGCCTTCCACGGCGATCCCAGTGCGTCGATGGTCATGGTGGCCATCACCGGGACCAATGGCAAAACATCGACGGCCTGGTGGGTCGCGCAGTTGCTGTCGGCAGCCAAAAAGCCTTGTGCTGTGGTGGGCACGCTGGGCATTGGCCGACCTCCCCTGGCGGGTGAAACCGGGCACGCCATCGTCTCTACGGGCCTCACCACTCCCGACCCAGTGTTGCTCCAGGGCCGTTTGCGCGAATTGCAGAGCGAGGGCCTGGAAGCTTGCGCGATCGAGGCCTCTTCCATCGGGCTGGTTGAAGGCCGTCTCAATGCGACCCGCATCCGTGTCGCGGTGTTCACCAATTTCACCCAGGATCACCTGGACTTCCACGGCAGCATGTCGGACTACTGGGCTGCCAAGTCCAGCCTGTTTGAACGCCCGGAGCTGGCCGCCGCCGTGATCAATCTGGACGACGCCAAGGGACCGGCGCTGATGGCCAGTCTGCAAAGCCGGTCCCTGGATCTCTGGTCGGTGGGCTTGGGTGGCACGGCGCGCCTGACGGCTCAAGGTCTTGCCCACACCGCGGAGGGCGTGCGCTTTGTGGTGGAAGAGCGCGATGCTCAGGGCGATGTGTGTGCACAAGTTTCCATGAGCCTTTCGTTGGTGGGGTCCTACAACGTCAGCAACGTGCTGTGTGCCCTGGCGGCTGCACGCGCTTTGGGCGTTTCACTGGATGTCGCCGTGAAGGCGTGTGATGCCCTGACCCCGGTGCCCGGTCGCATGGAGCGGGCGGGAGAGGTGGTGCACGACCAGCCCCTGGTCCTGGTGGACTACGCCCACACCCCCGATGCGCTGGAGAAAGCGCTGCAGGCTCTGCAACCCATCACCGGCAAGCGGGGCGGCGTGTTGTGGGTCGTGGTGGGCTGTGGCGGTGATCGCGATGCAAGCAAGCGGCCCTTGATGGCAGCGGTGGCCGAGCAGGGGGGGCAGCGCGTGGTGCTGACCAGTGACAACCCGCGCAGCGAAGATCCGGTCCGGATTCTGGAGCAGATGGTGCGGGGCATCCGTTCCCTTGAGCCGGTGCTGGTCGAGCCGGACCGCGCCGTCGCCATTGCCATGGCCGTCAAGACCGCAGGTCCTCAGGATGTGGTGCTGATCGCTGGCAAAGGGCACGAGGACTACCAGGAGATCCGGGGTGTCAAACACCCTTTCTCGGACCTGGCACACGCCGGCGCCGCACTGAAGTCAAGGTCGTTCACAGCAGGAGCGCAGGCATGAAGATTCTTGAACAACTGCTGTCCCAGTTGCCAGGTGCCCAGGTGGTGGGCGCGCTGGGTGGTCCCATTGAGCGGGTGCACTCAGACACCCGCAGCCTGGGGGCGGGCGATCTGTTTGTTGCGCTCAAAGGCGACAACTTTGATGCCAACACTTTCCTGGCTCAGGCCAAAGCGGCCGGGGCCATCGGCGCCATCGCACACAAAGGCCTTGCCGAAGCTGGTCTGGGTGGGGTGGAGGTCCCCGACACCTTGAAGGCACTGGGTCAGCTGGCCCAGGCTTGGCGCCTGCAGTGGTCCGGGCCTCTGGTGGCCGTCACCGGCAGCAATGGCAAGACCACGGTGACGCAAATGGTGGCCTCGATCTTGCGTGCTGCCGTGGGCGACGCAGCTCTGGCGACGCAGGGCAACTTCAACAACCACATCGGTGTGCCCCTGACGCTCTTGCGATTGCGTGAAGCGCACCAGATGGCGGTGGTGGAACTGGGCATGAACCACCCGGGTGAAATCGCCTACATCGCTGGCTTGGCGCAGCCAACCGTGGCGCTGGTGAACAACGCCCAGCGCGAACACCAGGAGTTCATGGCCACCGTCGAGGCGGTTGCCCTGGAAAACGGACAGGTGATTCAGGCGCTTCCGGATGGAGGCACCGCTGTCTTTCCCAGCGATGACGCACACACGGAAGTCTGGCGCGGTCTCGCTGGCGCCCGATCCCAGCTGACGTTCAGCGACAGCGATCCGGCGGCCGATGTCCGGGCGACGCAGGCCGACTGGATCGACGGCGCCTGGACGGTGGGCGTACACACCCCTGAAGGCGATTTCAATTGCCGCTTGCATATCGCCGGGCGCCACAACGTGCGCAATGCGCTGGCCGCCACGGCCAGTGCCATGGCCGCGGGTGTCCAGCTGGAAAAAATCGCTCAGGGGCTCTCGCAGTTTGAACCTGTGGGTGGCCGATCCAGGGCCAGCGAAATCACCTGGCCTACCGGGGTCATGACGCTGGTGGATGACACCTACAACGCCAATCCCGATTCCGTGATCGCTGCCATCGATGTGCTGGCGGAGTTGCCCGGTCCGCGTCACCTGGTCCTGGGCGACATGGGTGAAGTGGGCGACCAGGGTCTGGCATTTCACCTGGAGGTGCTGCGCCACGCGCAGGCTTGTGGCATCGACACCGTGGATGTGGCCGGACGCTGGATGGCTCAGGCGGTGTCCATCTTGAAGGCTGAAGGGGCTGAATCACCACGATTGTGGGATGACGTGGATGCGCTGGCGTCGCAGGTAGTCGCCACCGTTGCCGATCACCGCAGCGTGCTGGTCAAAGGATCGCGTTTCATGCGGATGGAGCGGGTGGTGATGGCCTTGCACGCCAAGGCCGATGGCCTGACACAACAACTCAAAACTAAAACAAAGGACGCCTCGCATGCTGCTTAGTCTGGCCCAGTGGCTGCAAACCTTGGGACCCGAGTTCGGGTTTCTGCGCGTGGTGCAGTACCTGACCTTTCGCGCCGTGATGGCCGCCCTGACGGCCCTGATCCTGGGCTTGGTCGCCGGGCCGTACTTCATTCGCCGCCTCACCTCGCTGAAGATCGGCCAACCGATCCGCGACTACGCCATGCAGTCCCACCTGAGCAAGAGCGGCACGCCCACCATGGGTGGCGTGCTGATCCTGTTTGCGATCGCACTCTCCACGCTGTTGTGGTTTGACCTGTCCAACCGTTTTGTCTGGATTGTGTTGCTGGTCACCTTGGGGTTTGGCGCCATCGGCTGGGTGGACGACTGGCGCAAGGTGGTGCACAAGGATCCCGAGGGCATGCGCTCTCGCGAGAAATACTTCTGGCAGTCGGTGATCGGCCTCGTGGCCGCCTTCTATCTGGTGTTCAGCGTGTCCGAGACCAGCAACCTGCGCGTGCTGGAGCTGTTCTACAACTGGGTGGTCTCGGG
>JBFHEQ010000031.1:0-13590 GCA_041584075.1 Hydrogenophaga sp. | reverse complement strand
GCTCCGCCGCTGCGCGGGTCGCCCCTTGCAGGGCGCGCCACGGTCGCAGACCGTGCCTCTTCGTCCCGTCCCAGCCTGCGCAGGCAGGCTCGGAGCCGCGGTCCTCAGCCCCCCGAAGGGGCTGGGCCTGCCTTGGGGCGGCCCGGCGGCTGGCCCCGTTGCCCCCACGCTCCGCCGCTGCGCGGGTCGCTGCCCCCCGAGGGGGCTGGGCCTGCCTTGGGGCGGCCCGGCGGCTGGCCCTGTTGCCCCCACGCTCCACCACCGCGCAGGTCGCTGCCCCCGCCCTCCTCGCTGCGTCTGAATCCTGAATCGACCTTCTCTATGCAATACCCCGGAAACCTGTTCGTCGTGGCGGCCCCCAGTGGCGCCGGAAAATCCAGCTTGGTCAAGGCCTTGATGGAACTGGACACCCGCGTGGTGCCTTCCATCTCCCACACCACCCGCCCGCCCCGCGGCCAGGAGGTGCATGGGCGCGAGTACTACTTCGTATCGAACGAAACCTTTGACCAAATGGTGATCCAGAACAACTTTCTGGAGTGGGCCAAGGTACATGGCAACCGCTATGGCACATCCAAACACACCATCGAACAGCGCATCGCCCAGGGGGCCGACGTGGTGCTGGAGATCGATTTCCAAGGAGCCATCCAGGTCAAGCGCATTTTCCCCAATGCCGTGCTGGTGTTCATCCTGCCCCCCAGCTGGGAAGAACTGCGTTCGCGCCTGGAGCGGCGAGCGGAAGACTCGGCCGAGGTGATTGAACTGCGCATTCAAAACGCCTCTTCTGAAATGGCACACGCCCACGAGTTCGACTTCGTTATAATCAACGAGTTGTTCGAGCGGGCCTTGTTTGACCTCAAGGCCATCGTCCATGCCCAGCGGCTCAAGTTCGCCGCCCAGCGTATCGCCCGCAGCGATACCTTCAAGGCACTCAACATTCCCTGAACTAAAAGCCACCTGGAGCCCGAAAATGGCACGCATCACCGTCGAAGACTGCTTGGAAAAAATCCCCAACCGCTTTCAGCTCGTGCTGGCCGCGACTTACCGCGCCCGCATGCTGAGCCAGGGTCACGCGCCCAAGATCGAGAGCAAGAACAAGCCAGGCGTCACCGCCTTGCGCGAAATTGCCGACGGCAAAGTGGGCATCGAAATGCTCAAAAAAGTGCCGCTCTGATCTGCTGACCGATCGCGCAAGCACAGGCCCGCTCAAAGCAGCGGGCTTTTTTGTGCGCGCAAGACTTTGCAGCCCCGCGCGTCCTCACCCTGACAGGCACCCCGCCAGCGCCTGATCGCGTCACAGGTTCTCTGGCAGGTTCAACCCGGTCAGTTTCCAGTCGGCAAAGCCGCTGCGCTCGAACACCAGACCCGCTTTGATTTCGCCCGGGGCTTCAGGGTCTTTGACATAGGCGACCAGCTTGTTGGCGCCTTGCCGGTCGAACGCCCACCGGGGCTTGTCTTTTGGTGGTTCCACCACACCAACGGCTTCTTTCACCTCCCCCGGGACCACTTCGATCTCGCCTTTGGTCAGGGCAGCCATGACAAACTCGGGGCGAACCACCGCATCGATCAGGGGATTGGCCAGCGCCATGGCAAAGGCCGCCCCCAGCGCTTTGAGACCCTTGCTGCTCTGGCCTTCATCGGCGCCTGCCCGCATTTGCCCCGCCAGCTTGGTGGCCAGCTGGCTTTTGACGCTCTCTCTGACCTTCACATAGTCCACCCGCTCACTGAACGACTGAACGTCTTTTTGCTCGGCGGCCTTGCGCATGGCGTTGACCGTCAGGTAGGGCGAATAGTGCCAGTACCCGGCCACGCCAGCCGCAGCCAGCAAGCCGGCGGCAAGCGTTGCCTTGGTCGCTGTGGTGGTCATGTGTGCACCCCGTGGACCGGGCTGGACCCCGGCCTGACCCAGCGACATCCGGCGGGCGTTGGCTTCGACGCCATCAGGCTGCACCGATGTGGGGCACCAGGGCCCCTGCATCTTGCCCGCCGCGCTGCGCGGCCGTGAAGGCCAGCATGCGGTCGATGGGCAGCAGGGCCCGCGGGATCAAGGCCGGGTCGACGTGGACCTGGTTGAGGTTTTTCTCCAGCACCTGGGCCACGCCGGCCAGGCCGTTCATGGCCATCCAGGGGCAATGGGCGCAACTCTTGCAGGTGGCGCTGTTGCCGGCCGTGGGTGCTTCGATGAACACCTTGCCCGGGTTCTGCTGGCGCAACATGTGCATCATGCCGTTGTCGGTGGCCACGATGAACTCGGGCGCATCCAGCTCGCGCGCCGCCTTCAGGATGGCCGAGGTGGAGCCCACGGCATCGGCCAGTCGAATCACGTCGGCCGGGCTTTCAGGGTGCACCAGCACTTTGGCTTTTGGGTGTTCTTTCTTCAACGCCTCCAGTTCAAACGCCTTGAACTCGTCGTGCACGATGCAGGCGCCGCTCCACATCAGCATGTCGGCCCCGGTTTCGCGCTGGATGTAGCCCCCGAGGTGTTTGTCGGGGGCCCAGAGGATCTTGTGGCCTTTGTCTTTCAACGCGCGCACGATGTCGAGCGCGCAGCTGCTGGTCACCAGCCAGTCGGACCGCGCCTTGACCGCCGCGCTGGTGTTGGCGTAAACCACCACGGTGCGGTCGGGGTGGGCATCGCAAAAGGCGCTGAACTCGTCGATGGGGCAACCCAGATCCAGCGAGCAATTCGCATCGAGGTCGGGCATGAGGACGGTCTTCTCGGGGCTCAGGATCTTGGCTGTTTCACCCATGAACTTCACGCCCGAAACCACCAGCGTTTGCGCCGCATGGTCGCGCCCGAAGCGGGCCATTTCCAGCGAATCGCTCACGATACCGCCGGTCTCGATGGCGAGGTCTTGCAGATCGGGGTGCACGTAGTAGTGCGACACCATCACGGCATTGCGCTCTTTCAGCAACTGGCGGATGCGTTCTTTCAGTTCGGCGCGCTGCTGGGGGCCAGGCTCCACGGGCACACGCGCCCAGGCGTGTTTCGTCGGGCACGAAGGCTGTTCGTATTCAACGTCAATGACGGCGCTGGCTGTTTCGGTCATGTTCTGAATCCTTCATGGACGATTTGCAAGGTGCGCGAGGCGATTCCGTTAAGGGATCACGCCATGCGCGGCAGGGGTGGTCAATCGATTCGCATCGAAAAATCGGTGGCCTTCACGTCTTTGGTCAATGCACCGATGGAAATGCGGTCCACCCCTGTCTCGGCCAGTGCGCGCACGGTGTCGAGGTTGACGCCACCCGAGCTTTCCAGCACGGCACGCCCGGCGTTGCGCTTCACCGCCTCCTTCAAGGTGGGGATGTCCATGTTGTCCAGCAAGACCATGGTGGCGCCACTGTCCAGCGCCTCGTCCAGCTGGGCCAGCGTTTCCACCTCGATTTCAACAAACCGGGCCTGAGGCGCTGTTTCTGCCACGCGTTTCAACACAGCAGACACGCCCCCGGCCGCAGCGATGTGGTTTTCCTTGATGAGCACGGCATCGTAGAGACCGATGCGGTGGTTCACGCCACCGCCTGTTTTTACGGCGTATTTCTGTGCCAGGCGCAGCCCCGGCAAAGTCTTGCGGGTGTCCACGATGGCGGCCGAAGTGCCTGCGACCGCATGCACAAAGGTGGCTGTCTTGGTGGCCACAGCCGACATCATCTGCATGAAGTTCAGGGCCGTGCGTTCGGCGGTGAGCAGTGCCTGGGCATTGCCCTGCATCTCCACAATCACCTGATCCGCCTCACAACGCTGCCCTTCGGCCACGTGCCAGGTGAGGTGCGCATGGGGATCACAAGCCAGCACCGCCGCCTCGACCCAGGCCGCGCCGCAGATCACGGCGGACTCTCGCGCAAGGATGCGCGCACGCGCCGTGGTGTGGCCATCCACCAGCGCCGCAGTGAGGTCGCCAGTGCCCACATCTTCGGCCAAAGCGCGCGCCACATCGGCCTGCGCCAACGCCTGGATATCGGCTGCGGAAAAGTCAGAAAGGTGTTTCATAGACTCGAAGCATAACGGGATCGAATATAGTGCCCTGCATCCGAGTGCACCTGAGGAGAGACACCATGAACGCAGCCACACCCACCGGAACACCCTATGGCACGCTGCCATCGGCCTCACCCCTGCCGCTGCGCAAACCGGTGAGTCTGCCGCGTTTGCAGGAAATGCGTGAACGTGGGGAAAAGATCACCATGCTCACGGCCTACGACGCCACGTTTGCGGCGGTGGCCGATGCGGCCGGCGTGGAGTGCATCCTGGTCGGGGACTCCCTGGGCATGGTCTGCCAGGGCCTCAACAGCACGGTCGGCGTCACGCTGGAGACCATGCAGTACCACACCGAGAGCGTGGTGCGAGGCCTTCAGCGCGTGCAGGCGACCGCCTGGGTCATTGGCGACCTGCCCTTTGGCAGTTACCACGAAAGCAAGGAACAAGCCCTGCAGAGCGCTTCGGTGCTGATGCGCGCGGGCGCCCACATGGTGAAGCTCGAAGGTGGGGGCTGGACCACCGAAACGGTGCGTTTCCTGGTGGAGCGCGGTATTCCTGTGTGCGCGCACCTGGGCCTCACGCCACAGACGGTGCACGCGCTGGGTGGCTACCGGGTGCAGGGGCGCGGCGACGCTGCGGCATTGGTGCTGCGCCGCCAGGCCATCGAGCTGCAGGATGCCGGCGCCTCAATGCTGGTGCTGGAAATGGTGCCCGCCGTCCTGTCCACCGACATCACCACCGAACTCAAGACCTGCCACACCATCGGCATCGGCGCGGGCAACGGCACCGCTGGCCAGGTGCTGGTGATGCACGACATGCTGGGCGTCAACCTGGGCAAGAACCCCAAGTTTGTGCGCAATTTCATGGAAGAAGCCGGCAGCGTCCGTGGAGCCATGGCGGCTTATGTGGCGGCTGTTAAAGACGGCAGCTTCCCGGACAACGCCTTGCACGCCTGGTAGAGAAATCCCCCCGCATCGCCTTCGGCGCTACCCCCCAGGGGGCGGCGCTGGCCGCCCGGCAAAGCCGGTTCGGCGGCGCCCTGAAAAGACATCCTGAATCCTCGCATGAAACTCGTTCACACCATTGAAGACCTGCGCGCCGCGATGCGCGCCTACGACTCGCCTGCTTTTGTGCCCACCATGGGCAACCTGCATGACGGCCACCTGAACCTGGTGCACAGCGCCAAAGCACTGGGTGACTCGGTGGTGTCGAGCATTTTTGTCAACCGCCTGCAGTTCGCGCCCAACGAAGACTTTGACTCCTACCCGCGCACGCTGCAAGCCGACTGTGACCGTCTGGAACAGGCTGGCTGCGACGTCGTGTTTGCGCCGCTGGAGAAAGAGCTGTACCCCGTACCGCAACTGTTCAAGGTGCACCCGCCCGGAGAGATCGGCGACATCCTGGAAGGCCATTTCCGACCAGGCTTCTTCATCGGCGTGTGCACCGTGGTCATGAAGCTGTTCCAGTGCGTTTTTTCCGAATCCAAGGGCCCGCGCTACGCCCTGTTTGGCAAGAAGGACTACCAGCAACAACTGGTGATCAAGCGCATGGTCCAGCAATACGCCATGCCGATCACGGTCATCGCGGGCGAAACCCAGCGCGCATCCGACGGACTCGCACTGAGCTCGCGCAATGGCTACCTGAGCGAGCGCGAACGGGCAGAGGCAGTTCAGTTGTCGCTGGCGCTGCGCGCACTGGCCAGTGAGGCGCTGGCAACCGCCGAGGCCTTGCCCGCGCAACTGCACTCACTGGAATCCCGCGCCATGCATGCGCTGGCGACCCGCGGCTGGCAACCCGACTACCTCACGGTTCGCCGCCGCGCCGATTTGCTGCCTCCACAGGCGGTCGATGCGGTCACGCCGGAGTCCCTGGTGGTACTGGGCGCCGCACGCCTGGGCAGCACCCGATTGATAGACAATTTCGAGATGTAGGGTTCCACCCCTGCGCCGGGTCTGCTGCGCGCACCGTCACCCCATCAAGGGGGCAATGCCGGTGGACCGGCAAAGCCGGATCCACGGCGCTCCGGGTTGGCGACACGCGCACCGGTTAAAGCACCCCGCACCACGCCAACATGCAGACGTGATTAGAAAGCTTCCGACTTGGCGTCGCGCCCCATCAGGGCGGCAACGGCCTGGGCGGGCTGCATCTGCCCTTCCAGCAAAGCCACCACACCTTCGCTGATGGGCATGTCCACACCCAGCGAGCGCGCGCGTTGCACCACGGTGCGGGCGCTGTAAACGCCTTCGGCAACATGGCCCAGTGAAGCCACCGCTTCATCCAGGCTCAAACCTTGGGCCAGCAGTTGCCCCACCTTGCGGTTGCGTGACAAGTCACCGGTGGCGGTCAGGACCAGATCGCCCAGGCCTGAGAGGCCCATGAAAGTTTCGGCCTTGGCGCCCAGCGCCAGACCCAACCGCGTCATTTCGGCCAGACCTCGGGTCACCAGCGCCGCCCGGGCATTGAGCCCCAGGTTGAGGCCATCGCAGAGTCCGGTGGCGATGGCCAGCACGTTTTTCACCGCCCCACCCACTTCCACGCCCACGATGTCTTCGTTGGCGTAAACGCGCAGGCTCGGGCTGTGAAACGCCGCCACCAGAGCCTCCCGGACCGCCGCATGTTCGCTGGCAGCCACCAAGGCCGTTGGCTGGCCCCGGGCCACCTCTTGCGCAAAACTGGGGCCGCTCAGAATCCCCGCATGCAAACGCGGTGCCACGCCGCGGCAGACTTCATGGCCCAGCAACCCCCAGGCACTGGCCTCAGTCCCTTCTTGCGGCGCCTCGAACCCCTTGCACAGCCAGGCCACCGGTGCAGCCAGACCGTCCAGCAGAGCCAGGGTCGTGCGCAAACCCGCCATGGGCGTGGCGACGATCACGACATCGGCTCGGTCCAGCCAGGGCTGCGTTCGATCCAGTGGGCCACCCACGACCGACAACCCGGGCGGAAACGCCGCACCGGGCAGGTAACTCGCATTCCAACGGGCTGCCTGCATCGCTGCAGCCTGCGAGGCGTCTCTGGCCCATAGCGTGACAGGCTGACGCGCCGCCGCACTGATGGCCAGGGCCGTCCCCCAGGCACCCGCACCCAGCACCGCGATGTTCATCATCGTTGTGGCCTGGGCCGCGTGGTTTATTGCGTGGCTGTGCCAGCGGTTTCACCGGCAGCCTGGGCCTGCTGCTGCTCGTACATGGCCTGGAAGTTGATCTCGGCCAGGTGCACGGGCGGGAAACCGCCGCGCTGGATCAGATCGGCCACGTTGCCACGCAGGTAGGGGTAGACAATCTGGGGGCAGGCAATGCCCATGATGGGACCCATCTGGTCTTCGGGCAGGTTGCGGATTTCGAAGATGCCCGCCTGTTTGGCTTCCACGAGGAAAACGGTCTTGTCTTTGATCTTGGTTTGCACCGTTGCGGTCACACAGATCTCATACACGCCTTCGGCGACCGGATTGGCTTCCACGCCCAGCTGGATGTCCACGGAAGGCTGCTCCTGGTCCAGCAGGATCGCGGGCGAATTGGGTTGCTCCAGCGAAGCCTCCTTGAGGTAAACGCGCTGAATCTGGAAAGAAGGATCTTGATCGGCCATGTTGTGCTTTCAAAAAATTCGGAAAAACCAAGCCCGCCGGAGAAATCAATCCCGCAGCGGGCACTGGCATGATTATCACTGCACCCGCAGGGGTGCTTGAGCAGGGCTCAGGCCTGCAACAACGGCAGGAGGCCGCCACGCGCGTCCAGCGCGTGCAGATCGTCGCACCCACCGACCAGCGTGTCGCCGATAAAAATCTGCGGAACACTGGTTCGGCCAGTGAGTTGCGTCATGTGAGCGCGCACTTCTGGCTGGCCATCCACCACAATTTCTTCGAGGTCACTCACACCACGCTGCTGCAGCAGCGATTTGGCGCGGCTGCAGAAGGGGCAGTAGTGGCTGGTATACATTTTCACTTGTGCCATGGGAATCTCCGTGGAATGTTCAGGCCTTCTCGACCGGCAGGCTGGCGGCGCGCCAGGCGCCAAGGCCACCCGACAGCGAGTGGGCGTTTTCAAAGCCAAGTTTCTTGGCCACGGCCACGGCCCGTTTGGAGCGTGCACCTGAAGCACACACCAGAATGACCGGTGTCGCCTTGTTTTTCACCAGGCCGGCCAATTTGCCCTCAAGCTCATCCAGAGGCAGGTGCTTGGCGCCCGCCACGTGTCCGGCCTTGAACTCGTCCGCACCACACACGTCCACCACCACCGCCTTTTCGCGGTTGATGAGTTGCACGGCCTCATTGGCATTCAGCGAGCCTGCGCCCGCGTTGCCGGCGATGGCTGGCCACATCAGCATGGCACCCGACAGCACGGCCACCAACAACAACATCCAGTTTTCGATCAAGAAACTCACAGGGTTTGCCTTTCAGTTAAGCAGGGGATTTTAGAATGTATGGCTGGCCTTCGCTGGCAAGCCGCCCGGTCGGGCGCGTCTCGACCCGATTTTTGTCTTCAACGCACCAACGCCCCATGTACAAACTCGTCCTTATTCGCCATGGCGAATCCACCTGGAACCTGGAAAACCGTTTCACCGGCTGGACCGACGTCGACCTCACGCCCACCGGCGTTTCCCAGGCCATGTCGGCCGGCAAGCTGCTCAAGGCCGAGGGCTGGGACTTTGACATCGCCTACACCAGCATGCTCAAACGCGCCATCCACACCCTGTGGTACTTGCTCGACGAGATGGACCGCCCATGGATTCCGGTGGGCAAGCACTGGCGCCTCAACGAACGCCACTATGGTGCTCTGCAAGGCCTCAACAAGGCCGAAACCGCCAAACAATACGGTGACGCACAGGTGCTCCAGTGGCGCCGCAGTTACGACACCCCTCCACCGGCTCTGGAAGCCACCGATGAGCGCTGCGAGCGTGGTGACCGCCGTTATGCGCGCCTGTCACCAGAAGACATCCCCCTGACCGAATGCCTGAAAGACACCGTGGCACGCGTGATTCCCTTCTGGGACGAGGTGCTGGTGCCAGCCATCAAGAGCGGCAAGCGCGTGGTCGTCTCGGCCCACGGCAACTCGATCCGCGCCCTGGTGAAGCATCTGGACAACGTGTCGGAAAAGGACATCGTCGAGCTGAACATACCCAACGGCATCCCGCTGGTGTACGAGCTCGACGCCGACCTGAAACCGATCCGCCACTACTACCTGGGCGATGCGGAGGCAGCCGCCAAGGCCGCTGCCGCAGTGGCAGCTCAGGGCAAAGGCTGAGCCTCAGCATGAACAAATTCCGGTCTCGCCCGGGATTTACTGCGGAACCGAATCACTCCCATGCACTCCTAGGTGTATATTGATTCGCCACCAGCGCCCCACATGGGGGTGCCCGGTGCTTTTGGGAACACATCAATGGGCAAGCACGTGAGTCACAAGTTGAAGATTGCAGGTTGGGTCGCCGTGGGCGCAGTGGCTGGCGCGCTGACGACCGTACAGCTGCAGGCCGTGGCCCGCAGCACCGTCGCGCCCCTGCCACTGGAAGAGCTGCAGCAGCTCGCGGCCGTGTTTGGCATGGTCAAAAGTGACTACGTGGAACCCGTTGACGAAAAGAAGCTGATTTCCGAAGCCATCTCGGGCATGGTGGCCAGCCTAGACCCCCATTCGCAGTACTTTGACAAAAAGTCCTTCAAGGAATTCCGTGAAGGCACCAGCGGGCGATTTGTGGGTGTGGGCATCGAAATCACCATGGAAGACGGTCTGGTCAAGGTGGTCTCCCCCATCGAAGACTCCCCGGCCTTCCGAGCCGGCCTCAAGTCGGGCGACCTGATCACCAAAATCGACGACACGGCCGTCAAGGGGCTGAGCATCAACGATGCCGTCAAACGCATGCGGGGCGAGCCCAAAACCAAGGTACTGCTCACGATTTTCCGCAAGGACGAGAACCGCAGCTTCCCGGTCACGATCACCCGAGAGGAAATCAAGACCCAGAGTGTCAAGGCCAAGGAAGTTGAAAAAGGCTATGTCTGGGTCCGCCTGTCGCAGTTCCAGGACCGCACGGTCGACGACTTCGCCCGAAAACTCGAAGCCATCTACAAGAGCAACCCGCAGCTCAAAGGACTGGTGCTCGATTTGCGCAACGATCCGGGTGGCCTGCTCGATGCGGCCGTGGCCATCTCGGCGACCTTCCTGCCTGAAAACGCCACGGTGGTTTCCACCAATGGCCAGCTGGCCGACAGCCAGTCGGTCTACACCGCGGCACCTCAACACTACCTGCGCCGTGGCGGCCCTGACCCGATCAAACAGCTGACCGAAGCCACCAAGGGCATCTTCAAGACGCTGCCTGTGGTCGTGCTGGTCAACGAAGGCTCGGCCTCGGCCAGCGAGATTGTGGCCGGCGCCCTGCAAGATCACAAACGCGCCAAGGTACTGGGCAACCAGACCTTTGGCAAAGGCTCGGTGCAGACCGTTCGCCCCCTGGGCCCGGACACCGGGCTCAAGCTGACCACCGCCCGCTACTACACCCCTTCTGGCCGGTCCATCCAGGCCAAAGGCATCGTGCCGGACGTGATGGTGGACGAAACCGCCGAGGGCAATGTATTTGCCGCTCTGCGCACCCGTGAAGCCGACTTGTCCAAACACCTGTCCGACGGCAAGGACAGCAACGCCGGTCAGCCCATGACCGACGCCGAGCGCGCCGCCGAACAGCAGCGCGACCGCGAGCGCGAGCAGGCTCGCCTGCGTCTGGAAGAAGAAGCCAAGAAGAACCCTGGCCAGCGCCTGGTGCCCGAATTCGGCAGCGACAAGGATTTCCCTCTGCAGCAAGCCCTCAACCAGCTCAAGGGCAAACCCGTCATGGTCAGCAAAACCTTGACCGAACGAGCAGAAGAGAAGAAAGAAAACTGATCCCGGATTCGCCCGGCAGCCAAGGCACCGGGCTTCCCCTTCTGCCTCGCGAGGCTCCACCGTGAACGATCAGCAACTGCTGCGTTACTCCCGCCATATTCTGCTCGACGAACTGGGCATAGAGGGCCAGGAGCGCCTGCTGGGCTCACATGCCTTGGTGATCGGCGCGGGAGGATTGGGTTCGCCCGTGGCGCTCTACCTGGCCAGCGCGGGCGTGGGCCGCATCACCCTGGTGGACCACGATCAAGTGGACGCCACCAATCTGCAGCGGCAGATCGCACACACTCAGGGCCGTGTGGGCGAAGACAAAGCGGCTTCCGCCAAGGTGGCCATGGCCGACATCAACCCCGACCCGGATATCCGTACCGTGGTGCAGCGCGCCGATACGGCGCTGCTGAGCCAGTTCGTGCCAGAAGCGGATGTCGTGATCGACTGCACCGACAACTTCACCACGCGCCAGGCCATCAACCGGGCCTGCGTTGCCTACCAAAAACCACTGGTCTCGGGTGCCGCCATTCGCATGGACGGTCAGCTGAGTGTCTACGACCCACGCGACGCGGCCTCACCCTGTTATGCCTGCGTATTCCCGGACGACAGCGCGGTGGAAGAAACCCGGTGCGCCACCATGGGTGTATTCGCCCCTCTGGTCGGAATCGTGGGCACCATGCAGGCGGCCGAAGCGCTCAAGCTGCTGGCGGGCCTCGGTTCAAGGCTCACCGGGCGTTTGCTGATGATCGATGCGAGGGACATGACTTTTACCCAGATCGCCCTGCCCCGCCATGCCCAGTGCGCTGTGTGCGCCCCGCCCCTCCGATCGGACATGGCCACCTGATCAAGACTGCGGGCAAGGTCCGTGGCGTTTCCGAAAGTCGCCCGGTATTTCGGGATGCGGCTCCCTGAAAAGTCCCAGTCGCCGCTCCCGCGCGACCGATTCCTGATCCGCGTATGGCCCCAGACTCTTTCGCCACCGATAGGACCAGGCCAGCCCCTGGTCCACCAGCCATCCGGCCACGTCTTCCCGATCCAGGCTGAGTTTCACCAATGCTCTGCCATATACATCCAGGCGGCTCTCGTGCACCATCACCACCTGGTCTTGCAGCCGCCGGCGCAAGGCGTCCCGGGCTGCGATGCCCCCGGCCTGACAGATCTCGGGGGCGTCAATGCCATCGATGCGCAACTTGCGGGAGCGCCCGCCTTCGACCGGTTGAACCCAGAGGGTATCCCCGTCGTGCACCCGGCTGACGCGAGCCTCATAAACCGCCTCGGCGGCCTGAACACCAGGCCAGGTCAGCAGCGCGCCAGAAGCCAGAAACAACGAGAAAAACGCCGGCCTGGTCGACCGGGCCAGGTTGAAAAAACAAGAAAATGAAGAAAGACGCATCCGAGCAGTGTGCCCGGAAAAACCCGGAAATCTGCGCCGGCTCAAACGGCCATGTAACGACCCGAACGGTGGTTGTTCGTCAGGACCAGATTGACCACCACGGCGCCAAGCACCGACAAGGCAACACTCATGGGCTCGACGACGGCGAACGCGGCCAGAACAATGGTGCAGTCGATCAGCATCTGAACCTTCCCGGCTCGCCAGCCGAAGCGCTCTTGCAAGTACAAGACCAGCACATTGAATCCGCCCAGGCTGGCGCGGTGGCGGAACAGGATCAACATGCCGGAGCCGGCAAGCAAGCCGCCCAGCACCGCAGCGAACCCGGCGTTGAGCGCCCCGATTTCGATCCAGCGCGGCACCCAATGGGCCATGACCGACAACAAAACCACCGCCGCAAAGGTCTTCAGCGCAAAGACAGGCCCCAGGCGTTTCCAGGCCAGCGCATAAAACGGCAGGTTGACCGTGAAAAACACCAGACTGAAACTCCAGCCCGTTGCGTAGTGAATCAGGAACGCGAGACCTGCGGTACCGCCCGTCAAGAGCCCGGCGTGCTGGAACAACACGATGCCCAAGGCCACAAACAGGGTGCCCGCCAACAACGCCTGCACGTCTTCATGGGCCTTGTGTGGCAACGGGGTCCGCGCTTGACGCTCCCGTTCCAGCAAGGCTGCAGAATCCAGAGGCTGGCTGGGTGTCAAGGGCGAGGTCATGGACGAATGGCGGCAAATCGGCCTGCAAGTATCACCCTGCCCACTGGCCGGGTCCTTGATCAAGATCAGTTCAAAGTGCCTCGCCACACGGCGGCAGCGTCAGGCAGCGAGCAGTGACTCCAGCCGGCGCAGACCTGCCACCGTTTTCAGGCAAGCTTCGGCCGCCTCGGTGCCCTTGACTGCAAAATGCCGCATGAAATACTTGCGATGTTCCGCGTGTTCGTGAAAATGGTGCGGCGTCAGCACCGCAGAGATCATGGGCACACCGGTGGCGAGTTGCACATCCATCAGGGCTTGCACCACGGTCTGCGAAACAAAATCGTGGCGGTAGATGCCGCCGTCGACAACCAGCGCACTGCCCACCACAGCGGCATAGCGACCTGAGCGGGCCAGCCGCTGCGCATGCAGGGGTATCTCAAAAGCACCGGGCACGTCAAACACATCAATGGAATCTGCTCCAAAGCCTGCCGACGCCATGGTTTCAAAGAACGCATCTCGGGCCTGGTGCACGATGTCGGCATGCCAGGCGGCCTCGACAAACGCGAACCGCAGCGTGCGCGGCAAGTCTTGGGGAAGGGAAAGGGGTGTGGAAATCTCGGTCTGATTCATGGAGTCCTCGACGATCAGGAGGGGTTGCCAAAAAATCAGGGCGCACAAGCGCACGCT
>JBFHEQ010000030.1:0-13748 GCA_041584075.1 Hydrogenophaga sp. | reverse complement strand
CTGAAGGTCGCCACCGGCGAGGTGATCAGCATCATTGGCCCATCAGGTTCGGGCAAGACCTCGCTGATCCGCACCATCAATGCGCTGGAAAGCATCGACCAGGGCGAGATCGTGCTGTTTGGCGAGGACTACCTCAAAGGGGGCGCGCCGGTGAATGCCCAGCGCACCCGAAAGGGCATCCGGCGCATCGGCATGGTGTTCCAGAGTTTCAATCTGTTCCCGCACCTGACTGTGTTGCAAAACATCCTGCTGGCGCCCGGCTTGCACGGCGAGGGCAGTGGCGAAGAGCAAAAGACCGCGGCCTTGCGTCTGCTCGACAAGGTCGGGCTGCTGGCCCATGGCAGCAAGTACCCGCACCAGCTCTCGGGCGGTCAGCAACAACGCGTGGCCATTGCCCGTGCACTGGCGCTGCGCCCCGACGTGATGCTGTTCGATGAGCCCACCTCCGCGCTGGATCCGGAGCTGGTGGGCGACGTGCTGAAGGTCATCCAGGACCTGGCCGCCGAAGGCATGACGATGCTGATCGTGACACACGAGATGGAGTTCGCCCTTCAGATCTCGCAGCGCATCGTGTTCATGGAAAACGGCCTCTTGCAGCTGGATGTGACGCCAGAGCGGCTGCGCCAGACCGGCGACCAGCCCGATGAGGTCATGACCCGGGTGCGCCGCTTCATGGGGCTGGACGCCGGTGGGCCACCGCCTGTGGCGCCTACGCCCTAACCCCGCTCACGAGGAAACCCATGACCGCGATCGCCGCCCAGCCTTTTGATTTCCCCTACGACGGCCGTCTGAAACCGAAGGCCACTGCGCTGGTCGTGATCGACATGCAGCGCGACTTCCTGTCGCACGACGGTTACCTTGCCCAGCAAGGCTACGACCCTTCGCCACTTCGCGCCATCATCCCTGTGGTGGCCAGCCTCATTGGCGCCTGCCGCACGGCCGGGGTGCGGATCATCCACACCCGCCAGGGCTACCGGGCCGACCAGGCCGACATGACGCCTTACGAAAAATGGCGCCGGCAACAGCGCGGACTGGAAGGTGTGCTGCTGCGCTCCAACCCCGGCTTCGCCATCATTCCGGAGCTGGATGTGCGCGAGGAAGACATCATCATCGACAAGACCTGCAACAGCGCCTTCACCTACACGGACTTCGAGCACATCCTGAGAGCGCAGGGGATCACCCATTTGCTGTTCGCAGGTTGCACCACCGACGTCTGCGTGCACACCACGCTGCGCGACGCCTGCGACCGCAACTTCCAATGCCTCACGGTGGCCGACGCCTGCGCCAGCGGCGATGCCTATGCCCACGAGGCCGCTCTGCACATGGTGACGGTGGAGTTTGGCATCTGGGGCACCCTGGCTGACTCGGCTGCGGTGATGCATGGATTGAATACGCTGCCACCCAGCGCCAACTGACCTTTTCTGGAGTTCACATGACATCAGTTTCGAGTGCCGAAGAAGCCAGCCTGCGCCGCGACCTCGCGGCCGCTTACCGCCTGGCCGCCCGCTTTGGCTGGGACGACACGCTCTACACCCACTTCTCGGTGCGCATGCCGGCGAGCCGTGGCAAGAAAGAACGCTTCCTGATCAACCCGTTCGGCCTCATGTTCGACGAGGTGCGGGCCAGCGACCTGATCGTGGTCGATCTCGATGGGCAGGTGGTTGCTGGCGACGCGGCCTGCAACCCGGCGGGCTTCACCATCCACAGCGCGGTGCACATGGCCCGCGAGGATGCGAACTGCGTCATCCACACCCACACACTCGCCGGCATGGCCGTGGCCGCCTGTGAGCAGGGCCTGCTGCAGCTGAACCAGATTTCGGCGGAGTTTTACCAGTCCGTCGGCAGCCATCCTTACGAGGGCGTGGCCTTCAACCACGAAGAGCGCTCCCGCATACAGGCGGCGCTGGGCGACAACATGGCGTTGATCCTGCGACACCACGGGCTGATGAGCGTCGGTCCTACGGTGGCCGATGCTTTCTGCATCATGTTTTACCTCAACCGGGCCTGCGAAATCCAGCTCGCCGCCGCGCAGCTGGCCTCGCTGGCCGGTCCGGTCACCCGCATCCCGCCCGTGGTGAGCGCCCATGTGCGCAAGCAGTTCAAAGGCGTGGAGCACGAGCGCGCCCAGGTCTGGGCGGCCTGGTTGCGCCAGCTTGACCGGATGGATCCGGGTTACAAGGACTGAGTCGAATGATGTGCAGGAGCGCCTTTTGAACCAACCCCCGACCTTGTTGCTGTGCAGCGAGACCGATGACCTGGGCGACCTGCGCGCGCCTTTTGAACAGGCTGCTGCCGAGCTGTGCCCCAACCTGAAGGTGGCGTTGTGGTCTGAACGCGAAGGCCTGGCCGGGCTGGACCCTGCATCCATCGTGAGCGTGGCCGGCTGGTTTGTGCCGTTGGGTTTGCCGGCTGCCCTGAGCGGATTGCGGCTGATCGCGTCGATTGGTGCGGGTGTCGAGCATGTGTTGCGCGACCCGGGTCTGCCCGCAGGCGTGCCGGTGACCCGCATCGTGGATGCCGAGCAGACGCAGGGCATGATCGACTTTGTGTTGTGGGCCGCGTTGTACTACCACCGCGGCCTCGACCTCGCCCAGCAACAGCAGGCGCAGTCCCTGTGGCGCATGCCTGCCCAGCGCGCAGCGGCCAACACCCACGTGGGGGTGATGGGCCTGGGCAACATGGGGTCTGAGGTCGCCCTCGCGCTGGCCGCTCATGGGTTTACGGTGAGCGGGTGGTCGCGCACCCGGCGCGACTTGCACAGCGTCTGTACCTGGGCTGGAGAGGCACAGCTGGAGCGCTTTCTGCGCCCGCTCGATATCGTCGTGTCCTTGTTGCCCCTGACGCCCGCCACCCGCGGTCTCTGCGACGCAGGCTGGTTTGCCCAGCTGAAGCCGGGGGCGGCGTTGGTCAACTGTGGTCGGGGCGAGCAGGTCGTGGTGCCCGATCTTCTGGCGGCCTTGCGCAGTGGACGGCTGAGGGGCGCCGTGCTGGATGTCTTCGAGCATGAACCTTTGCCGCCCGATGACGTCCTGTGGCAGGAGCCACGCGTGCTGGTCACACCGCACATGGCGTCTTCGGTGTCGGCGGAGGTGATGGCACGCCAGATCGTCACCAGCACCGCGCGTGTGCTGGCCGGTCACCCACCTTTGCACCCCGTTGACCTGGCCCGTGGCTATTGAGGACACCCGTCAGTCAGCCATCGCGTGCGCCGCGCGGCTTGTGCGCTCCCGCGGCTGTTGCCCTCAGTGGGTGGGGGCTGCCTTGTGCATCAGGGCGTCCAGAGCGAGGCGGTAGCCGTCGATGCCAAAACCCACGATGATGCCCGCCGCCGCAGGCGAAATGTAGGAATGGTGCCGGAAGGCTTCCCGGGTGTGCACATTGGAAATGTGGACCTCGATCACCGGCAAAGGTTTGACCCCTTGAATGGCATCGAACAAGGCAACAGAGGTGTGCGTGAAAGCACCTGGGTTGAACACCACCCCCAGCAGTTCACCCGCAGCAAAGCGTTTGCCCGCCGAGTGGATCTGGTCGATCAGCGCCCCTTCGTGGTTGCTTTGAAAGCACTCGGCCTGGAAGCCTTGGGTGCGGGCTTGATCGCTGAACAGGGCTTCGACATCGGTCAGTGTCGTTGAGCCGTAGACCCCGGGTTCGCGGGTGCCTAGCAGGTTGAGGTTGGGGCCGTTGAGCAGCAGGAAGGTTTTCATGGCGTGGTCAGAAGTGTTTTCGATGGCAGGCTAGAACGAGGGGCGGCGTTGGCTGCTGCCGGGGGGGGCGGGCGCGCAAGACTTGAGCGCCTTGCCAAGGGTGGCCCGGGCGCACTGTTTGTGGCTCGCCGGCCAGCGCGGCTTCCACGCACAAGAACTGGTCGTAGCCATTGTCGGGCAGATCAGGCAAAGCCTGTGACCCGGTCGCACCGGGATTCCAGACCACGGTGTCCGGCCATCCCGTTTGCGTCAAGGTCAGCTGTCCGAGCGGGCTGTTGAGCTCTAGAGGGCCATTCACGCCGAAATAGATACGGTCCACCGGGCCATGGGGAACCAGCCGCTCGCCCGTCGCTGGCCGCTTTTTGCCAGACGCCAGGGCATCTTCGAAAGGGCGTTGCTCCAGCCCCTCGAGTTGCTGGGTGCCGAGCGGGCCAGCGGCCAGGTACGTGTGGAGTGCGCCCGAGAATGCCCAGGGGCGCTGGCCGGTGTTGTGCACCGACAGTTCCAGGGTCAGTTGCCAGGGAGCCAGTGACACCCGGAGTTCGATCCGGAACGCTTCGGGCCAGAGTGCGAGGGTCGCCGGGGATGATGCGAGCTCCAGCGTGACCGACAGCGGGTCATCGGGCGCTTCTGCCGGTCCAGTCCATCGCCAGCGTTGCGTTCGGGCGAACCCGTGTCGCCCCAGGGGCCCGCGCGTCGAAAACTGCGGAAAAATCACCGGCACCCCACCGCGAACGGCGGTGGTGCCGTCCAGCGGCGACAAGGTGCTCAGGTAAAGGCGTTCTGTGCCCGAGGGGTCTTGCCAGGACACCACGTGGCCCCCCTGCAGCAGGATGATGACCGTACCCATGCCATCGCGATGCAGTCGAACGGCGTGGGCACCGTTGTATGAGACGGGCGTGCAGGCGTCGGGTGCCATGATTTCTTGGCGCCGGCTTTACACCAGAGGCACGGTCAGTCGCTCGATCACCGAACGGGTGTCGGGCCTCACACCGCGCCACCAGGCAAACGCCTCGGCCGCCTGCTCCACCAGCATGCCCACACCATCGGCCACTTGCTGCACACCGGCCGCCCGGGCTTGTCTCAGGAAAGGCGTGAGGCCTTTGCCGTAGACCATTTCATACGCCAGGGCACCCGGGGCAAACAGCTTTGCAGGCAGTGGCAAGGCTGCGTCGGACAACCCGGTGGACGTGGCGTTGATCACGACATCAAAACGCTCGCCGGCCAGGTCCTCAAATCCGCCGGTTTGCAGATCGGCATGGCCTGCGAACAGGCGGGCCAGGTCATGCGCTCTTTCAGGGCTGCGATTGGCGATGGCGAGCAAGTCCGGGTTTTGTCGGGCAAGGGGCAAGACGGCGCCGCGCGTGGCGCCGCCCGCGCCGCAGATCAGCACACGCTTGCCCTGGAGGCCAACCCCCAGATTGCGTTGAATGTCGTTGACCAGTCCCACGCCGTCAAAGTTCTCGGCCCAGATGCGATCGCCCTCGAATTTCAGGGCATTGGCGGCACCTGCCAGACGGCTGCTTTCCGCCGGATCTGTTGCCAGCTCGAAGGCCTGCAGTTTGAAGGGCATGGTCACGTTGGCGCCCAATCCTCCGGCTTGGTGGAACTGGCTCAATGTGGCTGCAAAGCCGTCGAGCGGGGCTTCGATCGCGGTGTACTCCAGCGCTTGCCCGGTGGCTTGCGCAAACAGGCTGTGAATCAACGGCGATTTGCTTTGGACGATGGGATTGCCGAAAACGGCGTAGCGGTCGAGCATGGCGTCAGACAGGAAAGGGCACACAGGCACAGAAAACGTTGATGAGATTGTCGCTGGAATCTCCCCGGCGCCATGCGATCGGGTATCTTGTGATGTCCGCTGGGTCTGAACAGTTTGCCTGGCCTTCCCCAACCCCTTCTGGAGCGAGGCGTGGATCGACTTCATTTGATCAACGTGTTTGTGTGTGTGGTTGACGCCCAGGGCTTTGCTGGAGCGGCTCGCAAACTGGGCATGTCGCCTCCTGCCGTGACCCGCGCGATCAATGAGCTGGAATCGCAGTTGGGTGTGTCACTTCTCACCCGAACCACACGGGTCGTTCGCGTGACCGACGCTGGCATGCGCTATGCCGAAGACTGCCGAGAAATTCTGAGAGCATGGGTCGAAGCCAATGAGTCGGTGACTGGCCTGCACAGTTCCCCCAACGGGTGTTTGACGGTCACGGCGCCTGTGCTTTTTGGGTCCAGGGTGGTCACGCCGGTGCTCACCGAGTACTTGCAACGTTATCCCGATGTCACGGCTGCCTGCATGTTTCTCGACCGGGTGGTCCACATGATGGAGGAGGGGGTCGACGTGGCGGTTCGCATTGGTGAGCTGCCCGACTCGTCCATGCGGGCCGTTCGGGTGGGGCATGTGCGCCAATTGCTGGTGGCTTCCCCAGCCTACCTGGAGCGCTGTGGCGTGCCGCTCACGCCGGAGGACCTTGGGGAACACGCGCTGGTCAATGCAAACGGGCTGGCGCCGGCAGGCGAGTGGCGGCTGCGCATCGACGGCAAGGAAAGGCCATTCAAAGTGAAAGCGCGTATGGCGACCACCACCAACGAGTCTGCGCTGCGCGCGGCGATGAGCGACTTCGGGATTGCGCGTTTGTTGTCTTACCAGGTGGCTGAGGAGTTGGCTGCCGGGCACGTGGTCACCGTGCTGGATGGGTATGAGCCGCGTCCCATTCCCGTGCACGTGGTACACCACGAAGGCTCGCGCGCTTCGATGAAAACCCGCGCGTTTGTGGATCTGGCGGTTGAGCGCCTGAGGCACCACCCCGCCTTGGCCTGAGCTGCCCGGGGGATTGTTCCGCAGGCGGTAAGAATCAATTGGGCGGCGTGGCTGTTCTCTCTTGGACGGGGAATGGGCACACTGGCGGTGTGGATGCGCAGGCCCTGTGGTCTGCCCCCTGAACCCCATGGAAGAGAACGCCACATGAGCACTGACAGCCGCCCACCATTGCCGCCCTTCACCCTGGAGTCTGCCACGCAGAAGGTGCGTTTGGCCGAAGACGGCTGGAACTCCCGTGACCCCGCCCGCGTGGCGTTGGCCTACACGCTCGACACCGTGTGGCGCAACCGCGCGGAGTTTCCCGTTGGACGAGAAGCCATTCAAGGCTTTCTGGAGCGCAAGTGGGCACGTGAACTGGACTACCGCCTGATCAAGGAGCTGTGGCTTTATGGCGGAAACCGCATCGGCGTGCGCTATGCCTACGAGTGGCACGACGATTCGAACCAGTGGTTCCGCTCCTACGGCAACGAGAACTGGGCGTTTGACGAACAGGGCTTGATGCAGCAGCGCTTTGCCAGCATCAACGACTTGCCGATTGCTGCCAGCGAACGCAAATTCCACTGGCCCCTGGGGCGCCGCCCCGATGACCACCCCGGTCTGAGCGCGCTGGGGCTCTGAGCGCTCCCCGCGCTTGATGCCCCAAGCGAACCTTCCTTCTCCTGCACTTCTTTGTCTCAACCCCAGGTATGACCTCGGGTCTGGGCGGAGCATGGCCGCGAAGCGTGCCAGCGCTGTGTTTTTCAACCCCTACCCTTCAAGGAAACTTCACCATGAAACTGCATACTTTTACCCTGTCCGGCCACGCACACCGCGCCGAACTCGCGCTGTCCCTGATGGGCATTCCCGCCGAACGGCTGCCTGTGGACCTGGCCAATGGCGCGCACAAGCAACCCGAATTTCTGGCGATGAACGCCTTCGGACAGGTGCCCGTGCTGGACGACAACGGCACCATCGTGGCCGATTCCAACGCCATCCTGGTCTACCTGGCGCGCAAACACGGCAAGACCGATTGGCTGCCCAGCAATGACCCCGCAGCCGAAGCGGCGGTGCAGCGCTGGTTGTCGGTGGCCGCAGGGCTGGTGGCGTTTGGCCCTGCAGCCGCGCGCTTGATCACGGTGTTTGGCGCGCCCTTCAATGCGGAGGAAGTGATCGCCCGCGCTCACCGTTTGCTGACCGTCATGGACGCTGAGCTCGCATCGCGCTCTTTCCTCGTGGGGAACAAGCCCACCATCGCCGACATTGCCAACTACAGCTACATCGCCCACGCCCCCGAAGGCAATGTGTCGCTGGAGGCCTACCCCAATGTGACAACCTGGCTGGCCCGCATCGAAGCCCTGCCGGGCTTTGTGGCGATGCCCGTGACCGCCAAGGGTCTTCGATCGGCTTGAGCCGCACCCCACTCGTCCACCGGAGAGCAGCATGTCACCCGCCCAAGCCCCTTCCATCCCGGCATCTCCCTGGCACCAGGGGGAGCGGCGTTTGCAAGCACTGACCGGCGATGTGGATCAAATGGAAGCCATTGGGCGCCGCTTTGTTCGTGACCACATGCCCGATCAGCACCGCGCTTTCTTTGCCGGGTTGCCCTTCGTGGTGCTGGGTGCGGTGGATGAACAAGGTCAACCTTGGGCCACGGTGCTCGAAGGCCGAGCGGGTTTTCTCCATTCGCCCGATCCGCGCCGGCTGCATGTGGGTGCGGTGGCAAGCCTGCAAGATCCTGCGCAGCCAGGCTTGCGCACCGGGGCTCCGGTGGGAATGCTGGGCATTGAGCCGCACACGCGCCGCCGCAACCGGATGAACGGGCGCATTGGCGCCAGCAATGCCCAGGGCTTTGACATCGAGGTACGGGAGTCGTTTGGCAATTGTCCACAATACATTCAGGCTTGGGAGCCGCTTGAGGGCGTGTCGCTAGCAAGCCCCTCCGGTCAACCCGTCGAGCACTTTTCCGGGATGGATCCACAGGCAAGGCGGACCGTCGAGGCTGCGGACACCTTTTTTGTCGCCAGCAGCTTCAGCGGCGACGAGGAACACCCGGAGGCCACGGTGGATGTGTCGCACCGAGGCGGTAAGCCCGGGTTCGTTCGCGTGCAGGGCAACACGCTGTTGATCCCGGATTTTTCAGGTAACCGCTTCTTCAACACCCTGGGCAATCTCTTGATCAATCCCAGAGCCGGTTTGCTGTTCGTGGACCATGAGAGCGGCGCCATCTTGCAGCTTGCAGGCTCGGTGGACATCCTGTTGCAGGGGCCTGAGGTGCATGGCTTCATGGGAGCGGAACGCTTGTGGCGCGTAACCGTGGACCACGCCGTTCGGCGGTTGGGCGCATGGACCATGCGCACGCGGCTCGTGGACTATTCGCCCAGCCTGGCTGCGACCGGCGGTTGGCCCGAGGAAAGGCCGGCGGGCGCTTCAGCGCAGAAAGATATGTGGCGCGCGTTGCGGGTGAGTCGCGTCGTGCAAGAGAGCGACACCGTGCTTTCGATTTATCTGGAATCTCAAGGTGGCCCACCTCTGACGGGTTTCTCGGCGGGCCAGTACTTGCCGGTGAAATGGCCGACGGAGGGCTCGGGGCAAGCCGGCGGACAGTCAGGGATCGCGCTGATTCGCAATTACAGTTTGTCGCAAAGCCCTGCGATGGCGGGTTATCGCTTGAGTATCCAGCGCGATGGTCAGGTCTCGTCGGCGTTGCACGCCCGCCTTCAGCCGGGAGACCTCCTCGAGGTGGGCCAGCCACAGGGACGATTTGTGCTGGATCCCGAGTCGCAACGCCCGGTGTTGTTGCTCGCGGGCGGGATTGGTATCACACCCTTGCTGTCCATGCTGCACGCCCTCGTCGACGCTGGTGAGCGCTCGGGCGCGTCCCGATCCATCACCCTGGTTTATGCGAGCCGCACGGTCGCTGAACGCGCTTTTGATGCCGAGTTGGCGGCCTTGCTTGCGCGGGCACCGCAGGCGCTGCGTGTCTTGCGTGTGCTCTCCCGCCCTGAGTCAACGGCCCGCATGGGTGTGGATCACGATGCGGTGGGTCGGGTGGATGCGAGCCTTTTGAAGGGCTTGCTGGGCACAGTTGAGCACGAGGTCTATGTCTGCGGGCCTCCGGCATTTTCTCAAACCATGTACGACAACCTGCGAATCCTGCAAGTGCCGGATGGCTGCATCCACGCGGAATCGTTCGGCCCGGCGGCTTTGCAGCGCAGCATGGACCCGGGCGATGAAAACGCCAGCGCCAGCCCACGCCCGGCGCCATCGTCAAAGCCGGTCACCGTGGGCTTTTCCAATGCGGGCAAGCAGGTGATCTGGACGCCCGCGAGCGGCAGCCTGTTGGAACTCGCGGAAGGCACTGGATTGAGCCCGTTGTACGGTTGCCGGGGTGGGCATTGCGGCAGTTGCAGGACCAGGGTGCTGGAGGGGCGTGTCACTTACCTTCGGGCGCCAGTGTTTCAGACCGAAGCCGACGAGGCATTGCTTTGCTGCGCCGTGCCGGCGCAATGCCAGCCTGGAGGCAAGGATCGTTTGGTGTTGGCGCTCTGAACACAGATGGAATAACCCTGCGCGCAGCGCTTGCTGCAGACAGCGCCGCCTTGTTGGAAAATGAGGGACTTTTTGCCAGGTGCGCGCGGCAGCCCTCACGGCAACGTGCATCTGAACACCCTGCATTCCAACCGAGTTTCCTGCATGCCCAATACACTCAAAATCGACTTTGTTTCCGACGTAACCTGCCCCTGGTGTGCCGTGGGGCTGGGTGCCCTGGAGCAAGCGTTGGGCAAGCTGAAAGGCGAAGTTTCTGCCGACATCCACTTCCAGCCGTTTGAGCTCAACCCCCACATGGGCGCCGAGGGCCAGGATGCGAGCGAACACCTGACCGAAAAGTACGGCTCCACGCCCGAGCAGCAGGCTCAGATCCGCGAAACGATTCGCCAGCGCGGCGCCGAGGTGGGTTTCGAGTTCAAGAAAGAAGGCCGTGGCCGCGTGTGGAACACCTTTGATGCCCACCGCCTGTTGCATTGGGCAGAAGCAGATGGCGCATTTGGCCAGCAGCCTGCTTTGAAGAAAGCCTTGCTCAAGGCCTGCCATGGCCGCGCGGAAAACATGTCGTCCCATGCCGTTCTGGCCGACATCGCCGAGTCGGTGGGGCTGGACCGGGGCCGCGCTGAAGCCATTCTCGCGAGCGACGAGTTCGCGGCCGATGTGCGCGAGCGCCAGCAGTTTTACGCCAGCGCCGGTATCCGCTCGGTGCCCGCGATCATCATCAACGACAAACATTTGATCTCGGGCGGCCAGCCTGCGGAGGTGTTTGAGCAGGCGCTGCGCCAGATCGCTGCTGAGGCTTGACGGGGGGCTGACCGGGGTCGCTGCATCTTGGTTCCGGGGGGGTGTGGCGCAACAGCACCCCGCAGCCAACAGTTTGGCAGGCACACTTCGTTCGTGCCGAGTCATGCAGACGACCACCCTGCGGGGGATTCTTTGGCATCATGCCTGGCTTATGGCCTGTGGGACGCGCACCCAGGTCGTTTCGACAGCCCCCCGTTAAACCCTAAGGATCGATCTTGAGCACTGACCTCCATCCCACCCGTTTCGGCAGCGGCCAGGCTGTGCAGCGCCTTGAAGACAAGAGTCTGCTGGCCGGCGCCGGCCGCTACGCCGACGACGTGAGCCTGCCCGGCCAGGCCTACCTCGCGTTCGTCCGTTCGCCTTACCCTCACGCGGCGATTCGCTCGGTCGACACCGCCGACGCGGCGGCCATGCCCGGCGTGCTGCGGGTGGTCACCGGGTCCGATCTGGCGGCGGCGGGCGTCAAGTCCATGCCCGGAGCGGCCGCCTTCAAACGCGCAGGCGGTGCCGATGGCGCAACGCCGCCCCGGCGGGCCCTTGCGCACGAGCGCGCCCGTTTCGTTGGCGAGCCTGTGGCTGCCGTGGTCGCTGAAACGCTGCAACAGGCCCGCGATGCCGCCGAAGCGGTGGTGGTTGATTTCGAAGAACTGCCCATGGTCGTGAGCCTCGCCGGCGCCACTGCCGATGGCGCGCCGCTGCTGTGCGATGAAGGCACCGGCAACATCGCCGCCGAGGTGCGCTATGGCAGCGCCGAGGCCACGACCGCCGCCTTTGCCACAGCCAGCCACGTGGTTCAGCTGGATATCACCAACCAGCGCGTGGTCGCGCTCACCATCGAGCCGCGCACCGTGCTCGCCGAACACGACGCCGCCACCGACTGCCTCACGATCCGCATGAGCACGCAAATGCCTTCGGGCGTGCGCGACGCGGTCTGCAACGCCATCGGCCTGGCGAAAGAGCGCGTGCGGGTGGTGGTGGGCGATGTGGGGGGCGGATTCGGCATGAAAACCGGAGCCTACCCCGAAGACATCGCGGTCGCCTACGCCGCGCATGTGTTGAAGCGCCCGGTCAAATGGGTGGCCGATCGCGGCGAAGAATTTGTGTCGTCCTCCCATGGCCGCGATGTGGAATCGCGCGCCGAGCTGGCGCTCGACGCCGGAGGCAAGATCCTCGGTCTGCGGGTGAAGTCGCTGGCCAACGTGGGCGCCTATGCCACGGGCACGGGTGTGGCGATCCAGTTGCTGCTCGGGCCCTGGGTGCAGACCAGCGTTTACGACATCCAGACCATCGATTTCCATTACAAGGCCGTGCTCACCAACACGGCGCCCACCGGGGCCTACCGGGGCGCCGGCCGGCCCGAAGCCATCTTCATCATCGAGCGCCTCATGGACGAGGCCGCGCGCCAGACCGGTATCGACCGCGTCGAGCTGCGCCGCCGCAACTTCATTCAACCGCAACAGATGCCTTACAAAAATCCGATGGCGCAGGTTTACGACACTGGCGCTTTCGAATCCATCATGGACCAGGGCCTGGCGCTGGCCGACTGGAGCGGCTTCGACGCCCGAGCCGCCGCTTCGGCGAAAGCCGGCAAACTGCGCGGCCTGGGCATCGCCACCTTCCTGGAATGGACGGGCGGCAATGTGTTCGAAGAGCGCGTCACCGTGGCCATCAAAGCGGACACGGCGCAGGGCAGCGACGACGGCGTGATCGAGATTTTCTCCGCTGTCAACGCCATGGGGCAGGGCATCGCCACCTCGCTCGCGCAGCTTGCGGTCGATGCCTTCGGTGTGCCGATCGATCGGGTGCGCATCGTGCTGGGCGACACCGACCGTGGCGATGGTTTTGGCAGCGCGGGCTCTCGCTCGCTGTTCACCGGCGGCTCGGCCGTGCGCATCGGCTCCGAGCGAACCATTGACAAAGCCCGCCAACTCGCCGCGAAAGAGTTTGAAGCCGCGGCCGACGATGTGGTTTACGCCAACGGCGTATTCACCGTGGCCGGCACCGACATGAAACTCGACCTCTTTGCACTGGCTGGCAAACAGCCCGAGAGCGAAATCTTCATGGAGTCGACCAGTGCGGTGGCCGGCCCCTCCTGGCCCAATGGCTGCCATATCTGCGAAGTCGAGGTTGACCCCGCAACAGGCGAAGTGGCGGTGGTCGCCTACAGCTCGGCCAACGACGTGGGCCGCGTGGTGAACCCGCTGATCGTGCGCGGCCAGCTTGAAGGTGGTGCCGTGCAAGGCATTGGTCAGGCGCTGTATGAACACATGGTGTACGACGTGGAAACCGGGCAACCGATCACCGGCAGCCTGATGGACTACGCGGCGCCGCGCGCCGATGTGCTGACGTCGATGTTCCGCATGGAAGTGGACGAATCGATACTGTGCAAAAACAACCCGCTGGGGGTGAAAGGCGTGGGCGAACTCGGCACCATCGGCGCCACGCCGGCCATCGTCAACGCGGTGGCTGACGCGCTCGCGCGAAACGGACTGGCGGCGCAAACGCCGCATCTGCAGATGCCGCTGAGCCCGGCGCGCCTCTGGCAGGCGATGCAGATGTCGGCAAACTGAATTCGCCAGGCGCCAAAGCCGCCACCAGCGGCGCAACTTGCTCATTCGCCGCTTGTGGCTGATGGGTCGCAGGACAAGGGGTGCGTCAGGACCGTGAGCTTCAGGAAGCGGACACCAGCTCTGCTGGTGTTCCGGTGTCCAGATGTTCGAGGGGCAGTCCATCGCCCATCTCATGGCGCAGGGCGATTCAACGTCAGCGAACAGAGGTCAACAGGCCGGGAAGGCTGACTTCACCAACACCCTGGATGCACAGTCCTTTGGAAACCACCGTTTCTGCTTTCACGAACCCAGCCTGGCAAAACAAGACGTTGGTGATGCCGGCCTGGTGAGCTCATG
>JBFHEQ010000029.1:0-13804 GCA_041584075.1 Hydrogenophaga sp. | reverse complement strand
TCGCCATGAACTCCACCGAATCGGCAATGAGATCCCGGCTGGGCAACGAATAGAGCATGCCATCGTGGCCCATGGCAATGCCATCGTCCACCGCAATGGTGTTGAATTCCTTGGCGACGCCGCCGGCCTTCTCGATTTCCCGGGCCACCAACTGCCCCATGTCTTTCAGGTGCACATGGCCGGGTACAAACTGCGTAAACGAATTGGCAATGGCGATGATGGGCTTTTCAAAATCCCCGTCCTTCATGCCGGTGGCTCGCCAAAGTGAGCGGGCACCGGCCATGTTGCGTCCGGCGGTGGAGGTTTTCGAGCGGTAAGCGGGCATGGCTGAGCGATTTCGGGGATTGAACAAGGGGGAAGGGATTGCAGCTTTTGATTATCGCCCACGCGCCTCCAGGGCTTCGGCGTGTGCGCTATAACGGAGCTCCGGCGCACCATACCCGAGCAGCCGAAAAACACAGGAAACCACCCATGGCCGATCGAAAAACAGTCCCCATCCGCGCCGTCAACGAGCGCAGCGCCCACATCACCCAGGGCAAATCGCGGGCGCCCAACCGCTCCATGTACTACGCCATGGGTTACGAGGCGGACGATTTCAACAAACCCATGGTGGGTGTCGCCAACGGCCACAGCACCATCACCCCCTGCAACTCCGGCCTGCAAAAACTGGCCGACGCTGCCATTGCCGGCATTGAAGAAGCCGGTGGCAACGCCCAGGTGTTCGGCACGCCCACCATTTCCGATGGCATGGCCATGGGCACCGAGGGCATGAAGTACTCGCTGGTCAGCCGTGAAGTCATCAGCGATTGTGTGGAAACCTGCGTGCAAGGCCAATGGATGGACGGCGTGGTCGTCATCGGCGGTTGCGACAAGAACATGCCCGGCGGACTGATGGGCATGCTGCGGACCAACGTGCCTGCCATTTATGTCTACGGCGGCACCATCCTGCCCGGCCATTACCAGGGCAAAGACCTGAACATCGTGAGCGTGTTCGAGGCCGTGGGTGAAAACGCCGCGGGAAAACTCAGTGACGCCGACCTGCTGGAGATTGAAAAGCGAGCCATTCCGGGCACGGGCTCCTGCGGCGGCATGTACACCGCCAACACCATGAGTTCAGCTTTTGAGGCCCTGGGTATTTCCCTGCCCTACTCATCGACCATGGCCAACCCGCACGATGAAAAGATGAATTCAGCCAAAGAGTCGGCCAGGGTGCTGATCGAAGCCATCAAGAAAGACATCAAGCCGCGCGACATCGTGACGCGCAAGGCGATCGAAAACGCCGTGGCGGTGATCATGGCCACGGGCGGTTCCACCAACGCGGTGCTGCACTTCCTGGCCATTGCCCACGCTGCGGGTGTCGAGTGGAGCATCGACGACTTTGAGCGCATGCGCAAGAAAGTCCCTGTGTTGTGCGATCTCAAGCCCAGTGGACAGTACCTGGCGGTGGACCTGCACCGCGCGGGCGGCATTCCGCAAGTCATGAAGATGCTGCTCAAGGCCGGGCTGTTGCACGGCGACTGCATCACCATCTCGGGCCAGACCATCGCCGAAGTGCTCAAAAACGTGCCCGACGCGCCCCGCCCCGACCAGAAAGTGATCCGCCCCATCGACCAGCCCATGTACGCCCAGGGCCACCTGGCCATCCTGAAAGGCAACCTGAGTCCCGAGGGTGCCGTGGCCAAGATCACAGGTCTGAAGAACCCGGTGATCACCGGCCCGGCCCGTGTCTTCGATGACGAGCAGTCGGCGCTGCAGGCCATTCTGGACGGCAAGATCGTCGCGGGTGACGTGATGGTGCTGCGCTACCTCGGCCCCAAGGGTGGCCCGGGCATGCCTGAAATGCTGGCCCCCACCGGGGCCTTGATCGGCGCCGGACTGGGCGAGAGCGTGGGCCTGATCACCGATGGTCGCTTTTCGGGTGGCACCTGGGGCATGGTGGTGGGCCATGTGGCGCCCGAGGCGGCCGTGGGTGGCACGATTGCGTTCGTGCAGGAAGGTGACAGCATCACCATCGACGCACGCCAGTTGCAATTGGAGTTGCACGTGTCTGAAGAGGAGATCGCGAAACGCCGTGCGGTCTGGACCGCACCAGCACCGCGCTACACCCGCGGGGTACAAGCCAAGTTTGCGTTCAACGCTGCAAGCGCCAGCAAGGGCGCAGTGCTGGACGACTTCGGTATCTGAGCGCCGGGGCCACCGACACCGGCGACCTCGCTGAACGCTGTATCAGCGTCGGCGGGGTTTGATGCCCAGCGCTTCGCGCTGCTTCTCGATGCGGTCTTTCTTTTTTTGATCCATTTTTTCCATCGCTTTGCGCTTGGTATAGCCCGTTGTATCAGCCCATGCCCACCAGGCAACGGCCAAGGCAAAAGGCGACAACACCCACCACCACGACAGGCCCGCGACAAAACCAATCTCGAAATGTTTTAAAAGCATCAGGGCAATGCCCAACAACAGCAAATACATCACAGCCTCCAGTAAAGGTCCGATAAAGTCGGGCAAGAAACTGTAACCGGTCGTTTCCAGCCAACGCACATGGGTAAAATCGATCCTGTGAATCCATTTCATTGACCCACGAGGACAACACCATGAAACGCACTCTTTTGATTATGGCCGCGATGGCTGCAATTTCCGCTCCCGCTCTGGCCGATGAAGCCCTGGCCAAGAGCAAAAATTGCATGGCCTGCCACGCGACCGACAAAAAGCTGGTCGGACCCGCTTACAAGGAAGTGGCCAAGAAATACGCTGGCGACGCCAAGGCGGTCGATATGCTGGCCACCAAAATCGTCAAAGGTGGTTCGGGTGTGTGGGGTGCCATTCCCATGCCAGCCAACACGCAGGTTTCTGAGGCCGACGCCAAGAAACTGGCCGCCTGGGTCATGAGCCTCAAGTAATTTCGGGTCCGCATCCCCAAGAAAAAACCCGCTGTCACCAGCGGGTTTTTTCTTGGGGAAACAGCACTCAGCAACATTCGCCAACCAAAGCCCCTCTTTCGAGCGGGCTTCAAGTCAACGGCGTTGCGAGCGGCTGTCAGGCGTTCAGATGCTCTCGGACAACTGGTCCAGAATGGCCGGATTCTCCAGCGTTGAAGTGTCCTGGGTGATCGCTTCGCCTTTGGCGATGGAGCGCAACAAACGGCGCATGATCTTGCCGGAACGGGTTTTGGGCAGGTTGTCGCCGAAACGGATGTCCTTGGGCTTGGCAATCGGCCCGATTTCCTTGCCCACCCAGTCGCGCAGCACTTTGGCAATCTCTTTCGCCTCGTCGCCCGTGGGGCGGGAGCGCTTGAGCACCACAAAAGCCACAATGGCTTCACCGGTCACGTCATCCGGACGGCCCACCACGGCGGCTTCGGCCACCAAGTCGGTCTTGCCCACCAGCGCAGATTCGATTTCCATCGTGCCCATGCGGTGGCCCGACACGTTGAGCACGTCGTCAATGCGGCCCGTGATGCGGAAGTAGCCTCGATCGGCGCTGCGCACGGCGCCATCGCCAGCCAGGTAGTAGCCCTTGAGCTCTTCAGGGAAGTAACTTTTCTTGAAACGGTCAGGTTCACCCCAGATGGTGCGGATCATGGAAGGCCAGGGCTTTTTGACCACCAGAATGCCACCCGAACCATTGGGCACATCATTGCCGGTTTCGTCGACGATGGCCGCTGCGATGCCGGGCAGCGGCAGTGTGCATGAGCCAGGGACCAACGGTGTTGCGCCCGGCAGCGGCGTGATCATGTGACCACCGGTTTCGGTCTGCCAGAAAGTGTCCACAATGGGGCAACGCTCGCCGCCCACGTTTTTGTAGTACCACATCCATGCCTCTGGATTGATGGGCTCTCCCACCGAGCCCATGATGCGCAGGCTGGACAAGTCGGAGCGGGCTGGATGCACTTTTTCGTCGGCTTCAGCAGCCTTGATCAACGAGCGGATGGCGGTCGGCGCAGTATAGAAGATGGTGCACTTGTGACGCTCGATCATCTGCCAGAAACGGCCGGCATTCGGGTAAGTGGGCACACCTTCGAAAACAATCTGGGTGGCACCCGCCGCCAGCGGACCGTAAGCCACGTAGGTGTGGCCGGTGATCCAGCCGATGTCGGCGGTGCACCAGAAGACGTCGTCATCCTTCAGATCAAAGGTCCACTGCATGGTCAGGTTGGCCCACAGCAAGTAGCCGCCGGTGCTGTGCACCACACCTTTGGGCTTGCCTGTGGAGCCCGAGGTGTACAGCACGAACAGCGGGTGCTCGGCACCCACCATTTCCACCGGGCAGTCGGTGGATTCGCTCGCCATCACATCGTGCATGAAGCTGTCGCGACCGGCGACCATGTTGACCGCCGTAGGGGTTCGCTGGAAAACGATCACGTTCTTGACCGACTCGCACCCCCCCATGGCAATGCCTTCATCCACGATGGACTTCAGCGGCAGCTCCTTGCCCCCACGCAACTGGTAGTTGGCGGTGATCACCGCCACAGCGCCGGCTCCCTGGATGCGCTCTTGCACTGCTTTGGACGAGAAGCCACCGAACACCACGCTGTGGGTTGCACCGATGCGAGCACAAGCCTGCATGGCAATCACGCCTTCAACGGTCATGGGCATGTAAATGACCACGCGGTCACCCTTCTTCACCCCTTTGGCCTTGAGCGCATTGGCGAACTGCGACACCTTGGCGAGCAGCTCCTTGTAGGTGACCTTGGTGACTTCGCCACCGTCGGCTTCGAAGATGATGGCCGTCTTGTTTTCGACCGGCGTGCCCATGTGCCGGTCCAGGCAGTTGTACGAAGCGTTCAGCTCGCCATCATCAAACCACTTGTAAAACGGTGCATCCGAGGCATCCAGCGTTTTCGTGAAAGGCTTGTGCCAGCTCAGTGTCTCTCGGGCCCGTTTGGCCCAGAAGCCTTCAAAATCCTTTTCAGCCTCTGCGCACAGGGCTTCGTAGCCGGCCATGCCAGAAATACGGGCTGCCTCGCGCACGGCATCGGACGGTTCAAAGACGCGGTTCTCAACCAGGGTGGACTGGACGGCGTTGGATGGTGTGGACATGGGCAGTCTCCTCAATGTGTTGTATGAACAGTGAACTCAACGACTGTGCGCAAGGGCTCTTACGAGCCACTTACACAGCTTCGGCGGCGCGCCCTTCTTGCGGGCACACGCCGGCGCAGACCGTCACAGCCCCCCTACAATTCGAGGCTGCTCGATAACCCGAACCGATATTCTCTTCGCCAGCCCTTCATGACACCACCCGTCCAAACCCCAAGTGCCATCCGAGCATTGCCCAACCTGATCTTCGCGAGCCGATGGTTGCAACTGCCACTCTACATCGGCCTCATCGCGGCCCAGGCCATTTATGTCTTTCACTTCTGGGTGGAGCTGGTTCACCTCATTGAAGCAGCCTTTGGCAACCAGAATGCACTGGCTGCCCTGGTCAAGAGCATTGGCTACAAAGACTCGGTCGACGTGACGGCGCTCAACGAAACCATCATCATGCTGGTGGTCCTGGCCCTGATTGACGTGGTCATGATCTCCAACCTGCTGATCATGGTGATCGTGGGCGGCTATGAGACCTTTGTGAGCCGCATGGGCTTGCAAAACCATCCGGACCAACCCGAATGGCTCAGCCATGTCAATGCGTCGGTGCTCAAGGTCAAGCTGGCCACGGCCATCATCGGCATCTCGTCGATCCACCTGCTCAAGACCTTCATCAATGCCGCCAACTATGATGAAAAGGTTTTGATGTACCAGACCATCATCCACGTGGTTTTCCTGCTGAGCGCCATGGCCATTGCCGTGACCGACCGCCTGATGTCCAACCCGAAAGACGCCAAGGCCCACTGAGCGCCGGCGAGTCCAACCTCCACCTTTCCCCAACAAGGAGCCCTATGTCCACCGCCATCCGCCAGGCCGACCTGATCGAATCCGTCGCCGCCGCCCTGCAGTACATCAGCTACTACCACCCGGCCGACTACATCGCACATCTTGCGCGTGCCTACGAACGCGAGCAGAGCGCTGCGGCCAAAGATGCGATCGCACAGATCCTGACCAACAGCAAGATGAGTGCAACGGGCCACCGCCCGATCTGCCAGGACACCGGCATCGTCAACGTGTTCCTCAAAGTGGGCATGGACGTGCGCTGGGAAGGCTTCACCGGGAGTCTGGAGGACGCCATCAACGAAGGCGTGCGACAAGGCTACAACAACGCCGACAACAAGCTGCGCGCCAGCGTCGTGGCCGACCCTTTGTTCGCCCGCAAGAACACCGGCGACAACACCCCCGCCGTGATCTACACGGAGATCGTGCCGGGTAATACCGTCGATGTCACGGTGGCGGCCAAGGGTGGCGGCAGCGAAAACAAGAGCAAGATGATGATGCTCAACCCCAGCGACAGCATCGTCGACTGGGTGCTCAAGACCGTGCCCACCATGGGTGCAGGCTGGTGCCCGCCGGGCATGCTGGGCATCGGCATCGGTGGCACGGCAGAAAAATCGGTGTTGCTGGCCAAACAGAGTCTGATGGAAGACATCGACATGTACGAGCTGCAAGCCAAGGCGTCCAAAGGGGACAAGCTGACCCAGGTGGAAGAGTTGCGTCTGGAGCTGCTCGACAAGGTCAACGCGCTGGGCATTGGCGCGCAAGGCCTGGGCGGCCTGACCACCGTGCTGGACATCAAGATCAAGATGTACCCCACCCACGCGGCGGGCAAGCCCATCGCCATGATCCCCAACTGCGCCGCCACGCGCCACGCCCATTTTGTGATGGACGGTTCCGGCCCGGTCTACCTCGATCCACCGAGTCTGGACCTGTGGCCCAACGTCAACTGGGCCCCCGACGCGGAAAAGAGCCAGCGCGTGGACCTCAACAAGCTCACCAAGGCCGAGGTGGCCAGCTGGAAACCCGGCCAGACGCTGCTGCTCAACGGCAAGATGCTGACGGGTCGCGATGCCGCCCACAAGCGCATCCAGGACATGCTGGCCAAAGGCGAGCAGCTGCCCGTGAGTTTTGCCAACCGGGTGATCTATTACGTCGGCCCGGTTGATCCGGTGGGCGATGAAGCCGTGGGACCGGCCGGCCCGACCACCGCGACACGCATGGACAAATTCACCGACATGATGCTGGAAAAAACCGGCCTCATCGCCATGATCGGCAAGGCCGAGCGCGGCCCGGTGGCCATCGAGTCCATCAAGAACCACAAAAGCGCCTACCTGATGGCCGTGGGCGGTGCGGCCTATCTGGTGTCCAAGGCCATCAAGACGGCCAAGGTGGTCGGATTTGAAGACCTGGGCATGGAAGCCATCTACGAGTTCGACGTGGTGGACATGCCTGTCACCGTGGCCGTCGACGCTGGCGGCACCAGCGCGCACATCACCGGCCCCGCCGAATGGAGCAAACGCATTGCCACAGGCGAGTTCAAGGGCATCTCGGTCGCCGGCAACTGAGCCAGGGCGGGTCTGATTGACCACCCTCGGTGTTTTTGACAGCGGCGTCGGTGGCCTGAGTGTGCTCCGGGATCTGCGCCAGCAGATGCCCGGTGTGCATTGTGTCTACCTGGCGGACAACGCCTTTGCACCTTACGGCGAGCGCGATGTCGACACCATTCGTGGGCGCGCATCCACTGTCACGGGCTACCTGCGGACCGCCCACCGCATCGATGCCTTGGTCATCGCCTGCAACACGGCCACCGCCCATGCGATCGACGCCCTGCGCGCAGAGCACCCTGACTTGCCCATCATCGGCGTGGAACCGGCGCTCAAGCCAGCTGCGGTGCTCAGCAAGACCGGGTGTGCTGGCGTGCTCGCCACTCGCGCCACACTCAACAGCGACCGGTTTGCACGCCTGCTCGCCCAGGTGCGAGAAGGGGCACACAGACCAACGCGGTTCACCTGCCAACCCTGTGACGGACTCGCCGACGCCATCGAGCGCCACGATACACCGGCCATCAAGACCCTCGGACAACGCTACCTGCAAGCCATGTGGCTGGCCACCCCCCGGCCCCATCGAATCGATACCATCGTGCTGGGCTGCACCCACTACCCGTTTGCCCTGGGGAGTTTGCAAGCTTGCTGCGAACCGACCATCCAATGGCTGGACACAGGGCAGCCGGTATCCAGAAGAACCCACGACCAGTTGGTGCTTGCCGGACATGACCTCGCTCGGCCCACCGCGTGCACGCCGCCAACCTTCATCACCACCGGGGACCTTGCCACGTTGGATCATGCGGTGAGACGCTGGCTGGGCATGGACTCTGCGACCCAACACCAGCACATTTGATGTGCGGGAAGCTTCATCAAGCCGAAAAAAGTCACACTTGATGGGTCCGGCCACGAAAGCCTCTGGTGTCCGCAACACCTTTTCAGTACAGTTGCCAGGTGTACGCAAAGTGCCAACCCCTTAACCCACTGGAAGGACGTATTCAGCATGGCCAACAAAAAAATCAGCGACGTCGAAGGCATTGGGCCCGTCATCAGCGACAAGTTGATCGCCGCCGGCGTCAAAGACACCAACGGCATGCTTGCCCAATGCAAGACCCCCGCTCAGCGCAAATCACTGGCTGGCCAGTCAGGTCTCACCAGCAAACAGATTCTGAAATTCGCCAACATGGTCGACCTGTACCGTGTCAATGGCATCGGCTCGGAATACGCCGAACTGCTGGAAGCAGCGGGCGTGGACACCGTCCCCGAGCTGGCGCGCCGGCGGCCGGACAACCTGTGCAAGACCATGGGGGAGCTGAACGCCAAAAAGAGCCTGGTCCGCCGTGCGCCCACCGAAGCCGAAGTCACCAAGTGGGTCGCCCAGGCCAAAGAACTGCCTCGCGCCCTCACCTACTGAATCAGCGAGCCGGGCTCTCCGGCCCTGTGTCCGCTCCACAGGACTCATGGTTCTGTGGGTTCGCCCTGCAAGGCTCTTTCTCGGCCACGTTGGACATTCACGGGCAGCAGCAGCAACAACCCAGCCAGGAACAGCAGCGCCGTCGATGCAATAGCCAAGCGCTGGTTGCCGTCCGACACCCAGGTGATCACCCCATAACTGAGCGGCCCGATGATGCTGGCCAGTCGGGTGGCAAACGTCCAGAGCCCAAAAAACTCAGCCGAACGGGAAGGCGGCGCCAGCAAGCCAGCCATGGCACGCCCCGAAGACTGACTGGACCCCATGCAGACACCGGCGATCGCTGCCGCGTACCAGAACCCTCCTTTGGTGGTGGTGAGTGCCGCCAGCACACAAGTCACAATCCAGCCCACCAAGGTCAAAGCCAGTGCCGTTTTGTGCCCCAGACGGTCTTGCCCATAACCAAACACAAAAGCCCCCAGGGCAGCGGCAATGTTCAGGACAAAGATCAGGACCATGGTCTCCTGCTGGACAAACCCGATCACCTGCTCCGCGTAAATCGCGGCCAGGGTGATCGTCACCGCCACCCCACCCTGGTAGGCCACAGCACAAGCCAGCAACCAGATGAAATCCTGATACTGCCTGGCTTCGCGAAAGGTTCGGCCGAGTTGGGCCACCGAGGCAAGGACACCCGCGCCTTCTCCACGCGAAGCCACCGGGCGCGCGCGCTCCTTGAGCAAAATCAGTGTCAACGAAGCCGCCAGAGCGAACACCGCAGCCGTGATCAGCATGGTCACTGGAACAAAAGCACTGGCAGGCTGACCGTCGCCCTGGGCCCACAAGACATAGGCCAGACACAAACCCAAAGACAGCATCCCCCCCACGTAGCCCAGACTCCAGCCCCAACCACTGACGCGGCCCATGGCCGAGGACCTGGCCAACTCCGGCAAAAACGCCGCAATCAGCGATTCACCCCAGGCGAAACAGACATTGGAAGCAATGATCAAAGCGATCGCCAGCGTTACCGCTCCGGGCCCTACCCAGGCCAGCGAAGCAGTGGCGAGAACACACCCAACCGTGCTAAACGCCAGCAGTCGTTTTTTCGCTGCATGCCGGTCCGCCCAGGCGCCCATCAGCGGCATCGTGATCATCACCACGGCATGGGACACGCTCAGCGCGGCCGTCCAGGCAAAGGTGGCCCAGACGGCACCCCCGGCCACAGCGCCCACAAAATAGGCTGCAAAAACTGCCGTCAACACCACGGTGGTGTAGCCGGAGTTGGCGAAGTCGTACATGGCCCAGCCAAACACCTCGCGCTTGCGCACGCCGGGTCGCAGGGCCTCAGCCACCGTGACCTTCATGGGAGGGACACCCGTCTCAAGGCTGGAGTGCGCTGGTCGTCAGCGTCCGGGCAATCAGGCCCATGCCACCATCAGTGCAGGTGACGGGGCTTGCGGCCACCACCATGGCCCGAGCCGCCATGTCCACGGGGCGGACGCCCCAGCTGCATGGAGTTCACCAGGGCATCAAACCGCTGGGTGAACAAGGTATCGATCGATGCGACCACCTCACCCAGCTCGGCAGCGTCAAAATGCCGCTCCATCACATGCACCACGTCTTGCACCAGGAGATCGCGTTGTACCTGCATGATCGCGGCAGGCGTGGGTCCGACGAAACACATCATGAAGTCATCACGCGCTTCCGCCTCGGCGCTCTCTTCTTCTTCGTCGAACTCGGTGTCGTAGAACGACACCTCCAGAGGCGCACCGGTCAACGCAATTTCGTTGAGTCCCATGCAGGCTTCTTCCATCACCTGACGGAAGTCTTCGTCCCCCGGAACGGTCCAGCAGATCTGGAGAACATGGGCATTGGCATCAAAACGGATACCCGGCTCGTCTTCGTAAGCGCTCTCGGATGCAGCGGCCAGCGAACGCGCACCCGCGTATTGCCACAGGGGTTTGAGCGCATCCTGAATCTGGGCAAAAACCACATCCTCACGCAGAGGCACATCGCCGTGCACGTGAATTTCGAAGGGTGCGTTGTATCGGGTCATGAACTCTCACTGTACCGGTGTAACCGGGAAAAACCAAGGGTAGCCCAGCGCGCTGCGCCGCAAGCGGCCCTGCGGCCCAACCCTGTTGCTGGTGCCTCGAACCGGAATCGAACCGGTACGGCCGATTAAAGCCGGCGGATTTTAAGTCCGCTGTGTCTACCAATTTCACCATCGAGGCAGGCTTGACATTGTCGCAGGTTCAAGCATTCGATTTGACCAGCAAAAACGCCCCGAACAGTTCACTGAACGGGGCGTTTGAGGTTGACTGGAGGCGCGACCCGGAGTCGAACCGGGCTAGACGGATTTGCAATCCGTTGCATAACCGCTTTGCTATCGCGCCATGTCGAAGCCGGCAAGCCGCCGACCCCACTTTTACCAACAGAACTCTGCCGACAAAAAAGGGAAGCGCTGGCTTCCCTTTTTGAATCTGGAGCGGGATAAGAGACTCGAACTCTCGACCTATACCTTGGCAAGGTATCGCTCTACCAACTGAGCTAATCCCGCATTTTCTGACGTGTTGGAGTGTTCGTCAGAAGCTGAAATTATAGCTCGAAAAATGGCACCTTTGCAAGCAGGCCCAAATTTTCTTCATCAGTGTTTCACAGCGTCCGCCGAGGTCGCGCCTGGCCGCGCCGCAGCGGCAGCCACCTGTGCGGCCACCTCCTCCTCGGTCAGCGGGACAGGCTGGCGCTCCAGAGCGACAGCCAGCACCTTGTCGATCCACTTCACGGGCACGATCTCCAGCCCTTCTTTCACATTGTCTGGAATGTCAGCCAGGTCCTTGACGTTTTCTTCAGGGATGATCACCGTCTTGATACCGCCGCGCAGCGCGGCCAGCATCTTCTCTTTGAGACCCCCAATGGCCGTGACTTCACCGCGCAAGGTGATCTCACCTGTCATGGCCACGTCGGCCCGCACCGGAATACCGGTCAGGGCAGACACCAGAGCCGTGGTCATGGCCGCGCCCGCACTGGGTCCGTCTTTCGGCGTTGCACCATCTGGCACGTGAATGTGCATGTCGCGTTTATCGAACTGCTCATCCTTGATACCCAGGGAGCGCGCACGGCTGCGAACCACCGTTCGTGCAGCCTCGACCGACTCTTTCATCACGTCGCCGAGCGAGCCGGTTCGCGTGATGACCCCCTTGCCAGGCATGGTGGCGACCTCGATGGTGAGCAGATCTCCACCCACTTCCGTCCACGCCAGGCCAACGACCTGACCCACCTGGTTTTGCGCCTCGGCACGGCCGTAGGTGTATTTCTGTACGCCCAGGAAGTCACTCAGATTGGCTGCATTCACGACCACGGTCGGTGTGTACTTCTTGAGCAACAGCCCTTTGACCACCTTGCGGCAGATTTTGCCCAGCTCACGCTCCAGCGAACGCACGCCCGCTTCACGGGTGTAATAACGCACGATATCGCGAACGGCTTCCTCCTGAACCTCAAGCTCACCTTCGCGGAGGCCGTTGTTTTTCAACTGCTTGGGCAGAAGGTACCGGATCGCTATGTTGGTCTTTTCATCTTCCGTGTAGCCCGACAGGCGGATCACTTCCATGCGGTCCAGCAAGGCCGGCGGAATGTTCATGGAATTGGACGTGGCCACAAACATCACATCGGACAGGTCGAAGTCGACCTCGATGTAATGATCACCAAAGGTGTGGTTCTGCTCGGGATCCAGAACCTCCAGCAGTGCGCTGGAAGGGTCTCCGCGGAAATCAGTGCCCAGTTTGTCGATTTCGTCGAGCAAGAAAAGCGGATTGCGTGTACCCGCCTTGCCCAAGCTCTGCAACACCTTGCCCGGCATGGCACCGATGTAGGTGCGGCGGTGACCCCGGATCTCGGCTTCGTCACGCATGCCGCCCAGCGCCATGCGGACGTATTTGCGCCCGGTGGCCTTGGCCACCGACTGCCCCAACGAAGTTTTGCCCACACCCGGAGGCCCCACCAGACAGAGGATGGGGGCCTTGACCTTGTCCACGCGTTGCTGCACCGCAAGGTATTCAAGGATGCGGTCCTTGACTTTTTCCAGGCCGTAATGGTCTTCGTTCAACACCGCCTCGGCCGCCGCCAGGTCGTGCTTGATCTTGGTCTTCTTGCTCCAGGGCAAGCTCACCAGCGCATCGATGTAGTTGCGCACCACCGTGGCTTCGGCCGACATGGGCGACATCAATTTGAGCTTCTTGAATTCAGCGTCCGCCTTCTTGCGCGCCTCAGCAGGCATGCGGGCAGATTTGATCTTCTTCTCGATCTCTTCGATGTCCGCACCCTCTTCGCCTTCACCCAGCTCTTTCTGAATGGCCTTTACCTGTTCATTGAGGTAAAAGTCGCGCTGGTTCTTTTCCATCTGGCGCTTGACGCGGCCACGGATCTTCTTGTCGACATTGAGGATGTCGACTTCGCGTTCCAGTTGCTCGAAGAGATTTTCCAACCGCTTGTTCACCGGATCCAGGTCGAGCACCACCTGCTTGGCTTCCAGCTTGAGCGGGAGGTGCGCGGCGATGGTGTCGGCCAGGCGGCCGGGGTCGTCGATGCTGGAGATCGAGGTCAGGATCTCCGAAGGGATTTTCTTGTTCAGCTTGACGTACTGGTCAAACTGCTGCATCACGGCACGGCGCAGGGCTTCGAGCTCGGTTGCAGCAGACGACGAACGCTCGCTGTCGGGATCCACAGGCGTCACCTGGGCCAGGAAATGGCTCTCACCTTCGGTGATCGACATCACCTTGGCTCGCTGCAGCCCTTCGACCAGCACCTTGACCGTGCCATCGGGCAGCTTGAGCATTTGCAGGATGGTGGCCACGCAACCCATCTCGAACATGTCCTCGGTGGACGGCTCGTCTTTCGCGGCGGCCTTCTGCGCGACCAGCATGATGCGGCGCTCGGCCTCCATCGCGGCCTCCAGCGCCTTGATGCTTTTGGGACGGCCGACAAAGAGCGGGATCACC
>JBFHEQ010000028.1:0-13836 GCA_041584075.1 Hydrogenophaga sp. | reverse complement strand
TGGGTGCGCTGGCTTCGCACTCCATGGGGCGCCTGGTGGGTTACCTGACCGTGTCGTCGGTCGGAACCATCCTGGCCGGTATCGGGATGTTCACGCCCGAGACCCTGTCGGCCGCGCTGTACTACACGTTGCACAGCACCATCGTGATCGCGGGTCTGTTCCTGCTGGTGGAGCTGATGGCCGCCCAGCGGGGCGAAGCGCTCGACAGGCTGCGCCCCACGGTGGCCGTGCGCGAGCCGGTGTTGCTGGGTCTGATGATGATTTTTGGGGCGGCCTCGGCCGCCGGACTGCCACCGCTGCCCGGTTTTCTGGGCAAGCTGATGATTTTGCAAAGCACCGAGGGTCTGGCCGCACAACCCTGGGTGTGGACCGTGGTGCTGAGCGTGGGCTTTCTTTCGCTGGTGGGTCTGGTCCGGGCGGGCGTGATTGTGTTCTGGCACGTTCAGCCCGATGACGATGCGGCCAAGGCCTTGTCGGGCTCGAGCCTGAAGCTCTTGTCTTCGGCCTGGGCTTTCATGCTGGTCACGGTGTTGCTGGCGGTCATGGCCTCTCCCGTGAAGCGCTACACAGATGCCGCCGCCACGCAGCTGGCCGACAAGGCTTCGTATGCCCAGTCTGTCCTGGGCGAGCAAGGGGGCGTGAATGCCCGAACCACCCGACCCTATGACGGATCCCGGGGTGACGGTGCTGCTGCACCGGCGCCTGCCGCCGTCCATCAGGAGAAATCCCCATGAGCCCGGAACGCTCCCACACCGCATCGACCGAAACCCCTGCTTCTGGCTGGTTGGCGCACCCCGTGCTGTCCATCCTGTTGGGCGTGAGCTGGTTGGCCTTGTCACGCAGCATCGAACCGGTCCACCTGTTGTCGGCTGTGCTCATCGGTCTGATCGTGCCGCGTTTGCTCAGGCCCTTTCTGGCCGATGCCAGCGGGTTGTACTGGCCGGCGATTCCCCGCCTGGTGGCGATCGTGCTCTGGGACATCGTTGTCTCCAACGTGGTGGTGGCCAAGCTGGTGCTGGGCCCGCTGGGCAACATGTCGCCGGGCTGGATTCCGGTGCCCCTGGCCAGCGGTCACCACCGCGTCAACGCCTTGTTCGCCAGCATCATCACCACCACGCCGGGGACCGTGTCGGCCGTGGTCGACGAGGCCGAACGGGTCATCTGGGTACACGCCCTCAACTGCGACGACGTGGCGGCCATGGCCGCCGACATGAAGAGCCGTTACGAGGCGCCGTTGCTGACCATCTTCAAACAACAGACCGGGAGTGCGGCATGATCCCTGTACTGGAATGGGCCCTGAATCTGGGCATTGTTGCCATCACCATCGCCGTGCTGCTTTGCGCGGTGCGTCTGTTGCGCGGTCCCACCGTCACCGACCGGGTGTTGGCACTGGACACGCTGTACATGAACGCGGTTGCATTGATCGTGCTGCTGGGCATCCGCTGGAACACGGCGCTGATGTTCGAAGGGGCATTGCTGGTGGCCATGCTGGGTTTTGCCTCGACCGTGGCGCTGGCGCGCTACCTCAGCCGCGGTGACGTGGTCGAGTGAGCGCACAAGGAGATCTGAAATGACGGAATGGACCCAATGGTTGGCTGCAGCGGTGATCGTGATCGCGGCCTTCTTCTTGCTGGTGGGCGCCATCGGGCTGGCCCGGTTGCCCGACTTCTACATGCGCCTGCACGCGCCCACCAAGGCCTCGACACTGGGCGTGGGCGGGGTGCTGGTGGCGTCGATGCTGGTGGCGGCGGGTCAGGGGCGTCCCGGTATCGCGGAGTTGCTGATCACGCTGTTCGTTTTCGTGACCGCACCGGTTTCGGCGAACCTGATGGCGCAAGCGGCGTTGCACTTGCGCCTGCCTTCGACCGCTTTGCCTCCAGATGGTGTGGTGCCGGAGCGGCGGGCAAAGTGAAGCCCAGGCCGCGCAGGTAGGTGTCGATCGTCTGCTGTCCACAGTGCTCCAGGTCGAAAGCGTCGGAATCCATCAACCAGTTGTGGATCAGACCGTCGACGACGACAAACAGACCCAGGGCGGCGGTCTCCATCGGCATGGGCAACGGGTGGGCCAGCTGCGTGGCCGCAGCCCGCAGGCCTGCGGTGGTGCTGGCCATGCACTGTTGCCGTACTTCCAGATGCCGGTCACGCACGGCGCGCATCTCTTCGTTGTATTCCACCTGCAAGGTGGCCACCTCAAAGACCCGACGCACTTGCGCGTCGTGGCAGATCCGGCTCATTGCGTCGAGGAGGGACGCCCTCAGGGCCTGCAGGGGATCCTCCATGGAAGCCGCCTGGGTACCCATGCAGATCAGTGTTTCCTCCATGGGCAAGGTCGCCCGGTCCATCATGGCGTTGAACAGATCGGCCTTGTCCTGGAAATGCCAATACACAGCGCCACGCGTCGTCCCGGCTGCAAGGGCGATGTCGTTGAGCGAGGTGCGCGAAACGCCTCGCGCCTGAAACAGATGCTCGGCAGCGTCGAGCAGGCTGTTTCGGGTGGCTTCGGCATCGGCTTTGGTGCGTCGAACCATGGTGTATTTTTATGACCGTTTGATGACCTGCAGCGTTTGGGCTTTTGGTCGAGAATGGAATATCCCTCCAACTATACATACATTCATGGATGTATGTATACTTCGTCCGCTTCAATGCCCGGACTTTTGGTCTGGGCGGTCGTTTTGTCGTCCCCAGAAAGATGTTCATGCCCAGCGCACAACCTCCAACCGCTTCTATCGCCCCGCTGTCACCCCGCCTTGTGCTCCCATCGCGACCCTGGCATCTCCTGGGGGCCGTGTCTCTCGCCGTGATGCTCGCTGCTTGCGGGAAAACCGAAGCGCCCGCGGGTGCCGCGCCTGGTGGGGCCGGTGGACCGCCGCCCGCCGAAGTGGGCGTGGTGACTGTGACCCCGGGCGATGTGGGCCTCATCACCGAACTGCCCGGCCGTCTGGAAGCCTCCCGGGTGGCGCAGGTGCGCGCCCGCGCGGCCGGCATCTTGCAGGAACGCCTGTTCCGCGAGGGCAGTGAGGTGAAGGCCGGTCAGGCCTTGTTCCGGATCGATGCGGCGCCTTATGCAGCCGCTCTGCAAAGTGCAGAAGCCGGGCTGGCTCGGGCCGAGGCCAACCTGTCAACGGCCACCGCCTTGATGAACCGTTACAAACCGCTGGTGGCCGAAAACGCCATCAGCCAGCAGGAATACGCCAACGCAGTGGCCGCTCAAAAAGCAGCGCAAGCCGATGTGGCCGTGGGCAAGGCTGCCGTGAAGACGGCCAGCATCAACGTCAACTACGCTCGGGTGACCGCGCCCATTTCGGGCACCATCGGTCGCTCACTGGTGACGGAGGGCGCCCTGGTGGGGCAGGGCGAAGCCACGCAGCTGGCCGTGATCCAGCAGATCAACCCGATGTATGTGAACTTCACCCAGTCGGCCTCCGAAGCCTTGAAGCTCAAGCGTGCCATGGCCACCGGACAGCTCAAGAGCGCTGGTGCCGATGCTGCCAGTGTGCGCATCGTGCTGGAGGATGGGTCCGAGTATCCCCAGACTGCCAAGCTGCTCTTCTCTGACCTGACCGTGGATGCGACCACGGGTCAGGTGACCTTGCGCGCCGAAGTGCCCAACGCCGAAGGTGCGCTGCTGCCCGGCCTGTATGTGCGTGTGCGCCTGGAGCAGGCGACCGCCACGGATGCCATCACACTGCCTCAGCAAGCCGTGACCCGTTCGGCCCAGGGCGATTCCGTCATGGTGGTCGGTGCCGATGGCAAAGTGGCCCCAAGGACCATCAAGGTCGGTACCCAGCAAAGCGGCCAATGGGTGGTGCTCGACGGCCTGAAAGCCGGCGAGCAGGTCATGGTGGACGGCTTCCAGAAGCTGCGCGGTGAAGCGCCAGTCAAGGCCGTTCCCTGGACGCCGCCAGGCGCCGCGCCTGCTGCCGCTGAACCCGCTGCTGCGCCTGCGAAATAAGGGGCGCTCAACATGGCAAAGTTCTTTATTGATCGGCCCATCTTTGCATGGGTGATCGCGCTCTTCATCATGGTGCTGGGCGCGGTGTCCATCACCCAGCTGCCGATTTCTCAGTACCCGCCGGTGGCACCGCCGTCGATTGTGGTCAACGCGACCTATCCGGGCGCTTCAGCCAAAACCATGGAAGACAGCGTTCTTTCCGTGATCGAGCAGGAGATGAACGGGTCGCCAGGCCTGATCTACATGGAAGCCGTGGCCCAGGCCAACGGCACGGGCAGTCTGACCCTGAGTTTTGAGCCGGGCACCAACGCCGACCTGGCGCAGGTGGATGTGCAGAACAGGCTCTCGCGTGCAACACCGCGCCTGCCTTCGGCGGTGACGCAGCAAGGTGTTCGCGTCGACAAATCGCGCAGCAACTTCTTGCTGTTCACCATGCTGTCCTCGGACGATCCGGCCTGGGACCCCGTGGCCCTGGGTGATTACGCAGCCCGAAGTGTGGTGCCCGAATTGCAGCGCCTGCCCGGTGTGGGCCAGGCGCAGCTGTTCGGTACCGAACGCGCCATGCGCGTGTGGATCGATCCTGCCAAGTTGCTCGGCTTCAACCTGAGTGCCGCCGATGTGCAAACCGCCATCGCGGCCCAGAACATTCAGGTGTCCGCTGGTGAAATCGGCAGCCTGCCCAACGTGGCCGGCCAAGGCATCGCGGCGACTGTGGTGGTGAATGGTCAGTTGAGCTCGGTCGAAGAGTTTGGCAATGTGGTGCTGCGCGCAAGCAGCGATGGCTCCACCGTGCGCATCAAGGATGTCGCCCGCATTGAACTTGGTGCCCAGACCTACGCCACGTCGGCGCGCCTCAACGGCAAGCCTTCGGTGGGCATCGGCGTTCAGCTGTCCCCCAGTGCCAACGCGCTGGAAACCGCCGACGCGGTGCGAGAGCGCCTGACGACCTTGCAGGGCTTTTTCCCGGAGGGCATGAGCTGGACCATCCCCTACGACAGCTCGGGTTTTGTGCGCATTTCGATCACCGAAGTGGCGAAAACCCTGGGCGAGGCGATTCTGCTGGTGTTCCTGGTGATGTTCCTGTTCCTGCAAAACTGGCGCTACACCGTGATCCCGACCATTGTGGTGCCGGTGGCCTTGCTGGGCACGTTTGCCGCGCTGCTGGCCATGGGTTTCTCGATCAACGTGTTGACCATGTTCGGCATGGTGCTGGTGATCGGTATCGTGGTGGATGATGCGATTGTGGTGGTGGAAAACGTCGAACGCATCATGAGCGAAGAAGGTTTGCCGCCGCTGGAAGCGACGCGCAAGGCCATGACGCAAATTTCGGGCGCCATCATCGGCGTGACCGTGGTGCTGATTTCGGTGTTCGTGCCCCTGGCGTTTTTCAGTGGCTCCGTCGGCAACATCTACCGCCAGTTCTCGGCCGTGATGGGCACGTCCATCGCTTTCTCGGCCCTGATGGCGCTGTCGCTGACGCCCGCGCTGTGTGCGACCTTGCTCAAGCCGGTGGAAGCCGGGCACCACCATGAAAAGAAAGGGTTCTTCGGGTGGTTCAACCGCAGCTTTTCGCGCACCGCCAAAGGCTATGAGCGGGGTGTGGCCGCCTTGCTGCCGCGCGCTGGCCGTACGTTGATCATCTATGCCGCGATCGTGGCAGCCGCAGCGGTGATTTATCAGCGCCTGCCCACCTCGTTCCTGCCCAACGAAGACCAGGGCACGATGCTGGTCAACGTGCAACTGCCACCCGGTGCGACCCGCGAGCGCACCGAGGACGTGATGAAGCAGGTCGAGGGCTTCATGCTCGCACAACCTGAGGTGAAGAGCATGGTGAGCGTATTGGGCTTCAGTTTCTCCGGCCAGGGCCAAAACGCTGCGCTCGCTTTTGTCACGCTGAAAGACTGGAGCGAGCGCCAAGGTGCCGGCAGCTCTGCTGAAGGTATTGCTGGCCGGGCGTTCGGCGCGTTGTCCGGCATTCGCGACGCGTTCATCTTCCCGTTGAGTCCGCCGCCGATCCCAGAACTGGGTACGTCATCCGGTTTCAGCTTCCGCTTGCAAGACCGTGCTGGTCTGGGACAGGAAGCGCTGTTGAACGCACGCAATCAAATGCTGGGCATGGCCTCACAGAGCAAGATCCTGGCCGGCGTGCGTCCAGACGGTCTGGAAAATGCACCGCAGTTGCAGATCGACATCGATCGCGACAAAGCCAATGCACAGGGTGTGAGCTATGGGGCTATCGGCAGTGCCATCGGAACTTCGCTGGGCTCGAGCTATGTGAACGACTTTCCAAGTGCCGGCCGCCTTCAGCGCGTGGTGGTGCAGGCCGATGCGCCGGCCCGCATGCAGCCTGAGGATGTGTTGCGCATCACGGTGAACAACAGCCAGGGCAAGGCGGTGCCCCTTTCGGCATTCGCCACGACCCGCTGGGTGACCGGCCCGATGCAGACGGTGCGCTACAACGGCTACCCGGCCATGCGCATCAGCGGCAGCGCCGCACCCGGGCAGAGCACTGGCGCGGCCATGGCCGAGATGGAAAAGCTGGCTTCCCAGCTGCCCCAGGGTTTTGGTTACGAATGGACCGGTCAATCGCGTGAAGAAAAGCAGGCGGGTTCACAAGCCATCATCCTGTACGCCTTCGCGATTCTGGCGGTGTTCCTGTGCCTGGCCGCGCTGTACGAGAGCTGGACCATTCCGCTGTCGGTGATTCTGGTGGTGCCGCTGGGCGTCTTGGGGGTGTTGCTGGCGACTTTGCTGCGCAACTACGCCAACGATGTTTACTTCCAGGTGGGACTGATCACCATCATTGGCCTGTCGGCGAAGAACGCGATTCTGATCATCGAGTTTGCGAAAGATCTGCAGGCGCAAGGTAAAGGGGTGATCGAATCGGCACTGGCCGCCGCCCATATGCGTTTCCGCCCCATCATCATGACCTCGCTGGCGTTCACGCTGGGTGTGGTGCCTTTGGCGATTGCCTCGGGCGCAGGGTCGGCGAGCCAACGTGCCATCGGCACGGGCGTGATCGGTGGCATGCTGACCGGCACCGTGCTGGCGGTGATTTTTGTCCCGGTTTTCTTTGTGGTCGTGCGCTCCCTGTTCAAGGGCAGCGAGCGTCAACACCGCCTTGATGCTGCGCAGGCAGCCCAACATGGAATGCACCACGATGCGTAAACTTTCGACTTTCCTGGGCGGCGCAGGCGCTGCCCGCCTGTTGCCTTTGGCCGCAGCCATGCTCATGGCCGGTTGTTCCTTCATCCCAACCTACGAGCGCCCTGTAGCGCCCGTGGCGGCGACCTGGGCCAACGGCACCACGGAATCACCCGCTGCGGCTTCCGTGGCCTGGGACGAATTTGTTCAGGCTCCCCGCCTGCGCGAACTGATGACCCTGGCGCTGCAAAACAACCGCGACCTGCGGGTGGCCACGCTCAACATCGAGCAGGTGCGCGCGCAGTACCAGATCCAGCGGGCCAGCCTGTTTCCCGGCGTGAGTGGCGGCATGACCGCCACCCGCGGTGGCACCGACGGCGACGACGGGCTCAGCAACACGTTCACGGCGGGTGTGAGCATCAGCGCCTGGGAGCTCGATTTTTTCGGGCGGGTCGCCAGCCTGAAAGAGGCTGCGCTGGCGCAGTACTTTGCCAGTGAAGAGGCCCGCAATGCGGCCCAGACCAGCCTGGTCGCCGCCGTGGCCAGCGCCTGGCTGAGCTTGCAGACCAGCGACGAATTGCTGGCTTTGACGCAGCAAACGCTGAAGACCCGTGAAGACTCCTTGCGGCTCACGCGCCTGCGTTTCGACAGCGGCGTTGCTTCGGCACTGGACATGCGGCAGGCCGAGTCGCTGCTGGCGGCCGCGCAAGGCACGCTGGCCCAGCAACAGCGTCAACGGGCTCTGGACCTGAACACGCTGACCTTGCTCGTGGGGCAATCGGTGCCCAATACCCTGCTGCCGCCAGCGGCCGACGTCAACCTTGACGCTGCCTTGTTCAGTGACATCCCGGCGGGCCTGCCTTCGGATCTGCTGGAGCGTCGAACCGACATCCGCCAGGCCGAGCAGGAGCTGATTGCCGCCAACGCCAACATCGGAGCCGCACGCGCGGCGTTTTTCCCCCGCATTTCGCTGACGGCGAGCGTGGGCAGTGCGAGCAGCGATCTGTCCAACCTGTTCAAGGATGGTTATTGGGCCTTTTCATTGGCGCCGCAGGCGCTGATGCCGATTTTTGATGCGGGCCGCAACCGTGCGGGTTTGCAGGTGGCCGAGACCCAGCGCGACATTGCAGTGGCACGGTACGAAAAATCGATTCAGACGGCGTTTCGGGAAGTGAACGATGCACTGGCCGGGCGCGATACCCTGGGTGTGCAGTGGAAAGCCCAGCAGGAACAGGCGACCGCCGAAACCGAGCGTTTCCGCCTGGCTGAGCTGCGATACCGCAACGGTATCGCCAGCTACCTGGATGTGCTGGATGCCCAGCGATCACTGTTTGGCACGCAGCAAGCCTTGGCCCAGACCCGCCTGGCCCAGCAACAAAACCGTGTGGCCTTGTTCAAGGCGCTGGGGGGTGGCTGGACCCTTTGACGCGACGATGGTGTCGCGTTGAGTCAAAAAAACAGCCCCTTGTTGGGGCTGTTTTTGCTTGTGACGCCTGGCTGGGCGTGGGGCCCGGCGGCCGCGGGGGATGTTCAGGCCTTGGGCAAATCGTAGAACTTGAGGATGTAGTTCCATGCATCCTGTGGATCATCCACATAGGTGAAGAGCTTGAGGTCATCTGGCGAAATCGTGCCTTCTTCCACCAACACATCCAGGTTCAGCAGACGCTTCCAGTAGTCGCTGCCAAACAGCACGATGGGCACTGGCTTGGCCTTGCCGCACTGCACCAGGGTGATGACTTCAAACAGCTCATCGAGTGTGCCGAACCCGCCCGGGAAGGCCACCAAGGCCTTTGCGCGCATCATGAAATGCATTTTGCGCAGCGCAAAGTAGTGAAATTTGAAACTCAGCTCGGGGGTGATGTAGGGGTTGCCTGACTGCTCGTGAGGCAGCGAGATGTTCAGACCCACGTTCATCGCGCCTTCGTCGTGTGCGCCCCGGTTGGCCGCTTCCATGATGCCCGGACCGCCACCAGTGCAAATGTACAGCTGGTCTTCTTTGGGGCAGCCCGCGCTGTACCGCGCCACGATGCGGGCGAATTCGCGGGCTTGGTGGTAGTAGGCTGAGTTGCGCAGCAGGGCCTGAGCGCGCGCAATGGCTTTGGCATCACCACTGGCTTCGGCCACTGCCAGCTGTTCTTGCGCGATGGAGGCTTCGCGCACGCGCGCGCTGCCAAAGACCACCACGGTGTTGTCGATGCCCAGGTCTTGTTGTGCCAGGTCGGGTTTGAGCATTTCCAGCTCGAATCGGATGCCGCGCGTTTCGCGCCTCAGCAGAAATTCGGGATCGGCAAACGCGAGCCGGTAGGCGTCTGCCTTGAGGTCGTTGCCGTTGTTGGCGTGGGCCTGGAGCTCGGCCCAGGCATCGGCCAGGCGCCGCTCGGTGAAAGTTTGGGTCAGGTGTTCGGTGGATTCCATGAAGTGTTTCCTGTTTACAGGCCGATGGCCAGGGCGAGGGGCACAAAGACGATCGCCAGAGCATTGCCCAGCATGATCATCGCACCCACTTTGTCGGGTTCTTGGTGGTAACGTTCGGCCAGCATGAACTGGATCACGGCGGGGGGCAGAGCGGCAAACAGCAGCAGCTGGCCGCGCACGGCACCTTCCAGCCCCAGCGCCCAAGCCAGCGGGATGCCGATGGCGAGGCCGATGAGCGGGCGGGCAAGCGCGCCGAGCATGCCCATGGCCAGACCTGAGCGGGTGAGGGCGGTGAGGCGCGTGCCCAGGGCAAACAGCATCATCGGCAGCAAGGCGTCGCCCAGCAGTTTCATGCCCGACATCAACACTTCAGGGGGGCGCACTTCGGTGAAGGCGCTGGCGAATCCCAGCATGGTGGCGATCATCAGGGGACTCAGCAACAAATCGCGCGAGCGGGCGCTCTGGCTGGTGATGCGTGCACCCAGCGAAAACTGCAGCAGGTTGCTCACCGAAAACAGTGCCACGGCGGCGCCAAAATGCTCAGGGCCAAAGGCCAGCAAAGCCAGGGGCAGGCCCATGTTGCCGCAGTTGTTGAACATCACCACGGGCACCAGGGTGCGGGGCTGGGCCCCGGCCAGTTTGGCCAGTGGCAGTGCGAGCAGGCCGCTGCCCAGAATCAGGATGGTGCCGCCGATCAGCAGGCTCCAGTGCTCGGCGATTTCGAAGTCTTTTGAAGCGAGGGCCGAATAGACGAGCAGCGGTGCCAGGACGTCGAGTGCGATGCGGTTGAAGCTCCCCATGTCCGGGCGCATGCGAAGGGCATAGCCGTAGCCGATCGCGACAATGAAAAACACCGGGATGATGACGTCGGCGATGCGGGTGATCAGTTCCATGGGGCAGGTAAGCGCTTTGGGCAGCGGGAGCAATGAGAAAAGGCTCCCAGAGGAGCCTTTTGCCGAGGGTCGGAGGAGACCTGAGATTACACGCGTTTGCGGTATTCACCCGTGCGGGTGTCGATTTCGATCTTGTCGTCTTGTGCCACAAACAGCGGCACGGCCACTTCAAAGCCGGTGGCGATCTTGGCGGGCTTGAGCACTTTGCCCGAGGTGTCGCCTTTGACGGCGGGTTCGGTCCAGGTGATCACGCGCTCGACGCTGGTGGGCAGTTCGACGGAGATGGCTTTGCCGTCGTAGAACACCACTTCCACAGTCATGCCGTCTTCGAGGTAGTTCAGGGCGTCGCCCATGTTCTCGGCTTCGACTTCATACTGGTTGTATTCACTGTCCATGCACACGTACATGGGATCGGCGAAATAGGAGTAGGTGCACTCTTTCTTGTCCAGAATGATCTGGTCCATCTTGTCGTCGGCGCGGCACACCACTTCGGTGGCCATGTTGTTCAGCAAGGCCTTGAGTTTGAGGCGCACGGTGGCAGCGCCACGGCCACCACGGGCGTATTCGGTTTTCAGGACGATCATGGGATCCTTGCCGTGCATGATCACATTGCCGGCGCGGAGTTCTTGAGCGATTTTCATAAGCGTTCCAGGGTTTGAGCCGCAAGTTCCTGCAAGACGGCGAGGTCCGGGAACGGTACTGATGGCAAGCATCTGTGCGGCGAGACAGACGGTTGGCGGGCAGGGCTGGGGCGATTCGCCGCTAGCAGTTTTCCGCAAAGCCTTGAATTTTATCGCTTTTTCGCCACGAATTCGAGCAACTGGCTGACCAGGTCGGGTTGGGCCAGCAGCCGCTCCCGCGCCGCGCGTGCACAGCGGCGCCATGTATCGACCACGGGCCAGCCCGGCCAGACCGGCCCTTGCGGGGTGTCAATGCCGTTCCAGAGCCGGTGAAACCGGCGCCAGGAGTCGGGCGCCTGTAACCAGTCGAGGAAGGCCTCCAGCTTGGCGTGGTGGGCGTTGTCGTGCTGCGGGTAGATGTGCCAGACAAACGGCTGGCCGGCCCAGAGCGCACGCACCAGGGAGTCTTCACCTCTGACGAAGTTGAGGTCGCTCGCCCACAGCAGATGGTCAAATTCGGTCTGGGCCAAGGGCGGCAGGCGGTGGATCGGTACATCGGGCGCAACCTGGTCCACCGCCGATTGAGCCCGCCCGTGGGTGATCAGCCATTGGCAGGGGATGGGGTCGAGGGCGGCTTCCCGCATCGTGGCGCCCAGCACCGGTGGTTCGTAACAGAACAGGCTCACGCGACGGGTGCCCGGTCGATCGGGCAAGCCCTGCTGCTCCAGCCAGGCGGCTTGGTTGAATGCCGCGCGACGGGTGAGCAATCCGGCTTCTCGAAGCAGGCCGCCTGTGGCAGGGGTAAAGCCGGGGTAGAAAAACCATTTGGTCTGCCCGCTGAGTGGGCCGCTCATGATGGGCGATGGCAGGCGGTGGAAGCGTTCCACGTAGTCTTCTGCACTCATGTACTCCAGGTTGACCCACACGGGCGGCGCTTGTCCATCGGCAACCCGTTGCCGCAGCCAGGCCATCCACTCGGGTGCAGGGTCGCAGCCAAAAGCTTCGACCCATACATCGGCTGGCTGTGTTGCCTGGACGGCCGTGAGGGTCAGTGGGTCTGTCCAGTGGTGTACCTGGATGTGGTTGACCTGGCCCTCCAGCGCACCCGGCGCCATCCAGGCGAGCGCTTCGGGCAGATCGATCCACAAACGCACCGATTGCCCGCGCGATGCCAGTCCCGTGCAAAAGCGCCAGCAGACGCCGATATCGCCCAGGTTGTCGACCACGCGGCAAAACACATCCCACAAGGGGCGTTCGGCAGGCAGGGCGGGCGTTGCGGTCAAGGGCATGGCCCCGATCTTGCCGCATTTGTGGATGTCTGCCGCCGGCGGACAAGGGGGCGTTTCAACGTTCACAATACGGACCCATGGCGTCAGAGCATTCCGAACAACTGTTGAACGAGGTCGCGGCCCTGCCGGGTTTGCCGGGGGTGTACCGCTATTTTGATGCCCAGGGGCAATTGCTTTATGTGGGCAAGGCGCGCAACCTCAAGAAGCGGGTCAGCAGCTATTTCCAGAAGACCCTGGACGGCACGCGCATTGGTCACATGGTCAGCCGCATCGTGCGCATGGAGACCACGGTGGTGCGCTCCGAGGCCGAAGCCTTGCTGCTGGAAAACAACCTGATCAAGACGCTGAACCCCAAGTTCAACATCCTGTTCCGGGACGACAAGAGTTACCCCTACCTCAAGATCACGGGCACGCGCGAGACCTACCGCACGGCGGGCCCCAAGCCGCCACCCTCGATCGCCTTTCCACGCATGGCGTATTACCGCGGCGTGGTGGACAAGCGCCACAGCTACTACGGCCCTTATCCCAGCGCCTGGGCCGTCAAAGAGTCGGTGACCCTGCTTCAAAAGGTGTTCCGGCTTCGCACCTGCGAAGACACGGTGTTCGCCAACCGCACGCGACCCTGCCTGCTGTTCCAGATCAAACGCTGCAGCGGGCCCTGTGTGGACCTGGTCGACAGCGAGGCCTACGGCCGCGACGTGCGCGATGCTGAAGCTTTTCTGCGCGGCGAGACCCAGACCGTGCTCGACACGCTGGAATCGCGCATGCTGGCGCACGCCGAGCGGCTGGAGTTTGAACAGGCCGCCGAGATCCGCAACCAGATGTCGGCCTTGTCCCGGGTCTTGCACCAGCAGGCCATGGACAACGTGTCCGACAAAGACGTGGATGTGCTCGCGGTGAAGGTGCACGGCGGGCGCGCCTGCGTGAACCTGGCCATGGTGCGGGGCGGCCGGCACCTGGGCGACCGGCCTTACTTTCCGGCCCATGTGGACGACGCGACGCAAATCAACCGGGCGCTGCGCGAAGCGGGTGAGGGCGGCGACCCGGACCCGGTGGAGCAGGTGGCGGTGCAGGTGCTGGAAGCCTTCATCGCCCAGCACTACCTGGGCGTGGCCATGCCCCACACCCTGGTGACCAGCCACAAGGTGGGCGCTGGTTTGCTCGATGCGCTCAGCGAGCAGACCGGGCAGAAGCTGAATGCCGTGCACCAGCCCCGCGAACACCGACGCATCTGGCTCGACATGGCGCAGAAAAATGCCGAGATCGCCCTGGCGCGGTTGCTGGCCGAAGAGGGCTCTCAGCAGGCGCGCACCCGTGCGCTGGCCGATGCCCTGCAACTGCCGGACGATCAGCTGGACTCCTTGCGCATCGAGTGTTTCGATATTTCGCACACGGCCGGTGAGTCCACCCAGGCGTCTTGTGTGGTGTTCGAAGAACACAAGATGCAGAACAGCCAGTACCGTCGCTACAAGATCGAGGGCATCACGCCGGGCGACGATTACGCCGCCATGAAGCAGGTCTTG
>JBFHEQ010000027.1:0-14125 GCA_041584075.1 Hydrogenophaga sp. | reverse complement strand
TTGCGGGTTTCGTTGGTGAACTTGCAGAAGTTCACCTTCCAGGCGTGACTCGAAAGGCCGAGCATGAAAATGTTGGCGCCCGAGCAGAACACGCGGTCTTTCAGGCTGGTGACCACCACCGAGCGCACGCCCGGGTGTTCAAACCGGATGCGGTTGAGCGCGTCGTGCAGCTCAATGTCCACCCCCAGATCGTAGCTGTTGAGCTTGAGCTTGTAGCCGGGGCGTATGCCGGCGTCCTCGTCAATGTCCACAGCCAGTGTGGCCACAGGGCCATCCACACTGAGCTTCCAGTGGCGGTACTGGCTGGGATCGGTGCGGTAATCAACGGTCGTCAAGGTCATCGGTGTCTCCTGTTGTGCCTGGCGCGCTCTGGACGGAGCGAAAGCCGCCTGTGTGCGCCGGTTGGCAAACCCAGCTGGGTCGTCCGCCTGTCGTACAGACATGAATAATAATGCATATCTCGAAGTAATGTGCATTTTTATGCATGTCGCAGCGCATTCATCGCCATCGTGTTCTCCCTGACCAGCGCCTGCAGACCATCGATGGCCTGGGCTTCGGTCAGACCACTGGTGTTGAAACTGAGGTCTGCCTTGGCGTAAAACGCCGAACGCCCGGCCAGGATGCGCTTCAAGTCCTCCATGGCTTCCTGGCTGGCCGCCATGGGGCGCATGTCACCCTGTGCGGCCACACGCGCCATGTGATCAGCCGGATCGGCCTGCAACCAGACCGTTCGGCAGTGACCCAGCAACAGGTTGAAGTTGGCCGCGTCCGACACCAGTCCGCCCGGCGTGGCGATCACCACCTCCGGGTAGAGCTGGATCGTCTCCTCCAGGGCGCGTCGCTCGTAGCGCCTGTAAGCCGGCGTGCCATACAGCGCATGAATTTCATGGATGCTACAGCCGGCAAACTGCTCAATCTCGCGACTGAGTTCGATGAAAGCAAAACCCAGGTCCTCGGCCAGGCGCTGGCCCAGCGAAGACTTTCCGGCCCCGCGCAAACCCACCAGGGCAATGCGTGTGTGCCGGTCGGCATCCCCTCCGGCGCTGGAGCTGGCCCCATCGAACAGACGGCCAATCGCCGTGCGGACCCGACGAAGATCCGCATCGTTGCGGTGTTCCAGCATTTCGCGAATCAGCAGCCACTCTGGAGACGATGTCGTGACATCGCCCAACAATTCGGAAAGCGAACAGTGCAAGGCCCCGGCAACCTGCACCAGCACCAGAATGGAGGCGTTCCCCGTGCCGTATTCGAGGTTGGCCAGATGCCGCTCTGAGACCTCAGCCGCCTGTGCCACCGCTTTGCGGGTCATGCCACGCCGCGACCGAAGGGTTCGAACACGCTCACCCAAAGCCACCAGGAAGGGGTGGCGCGGAGGTTCATCGGACGGCGCCTCCCTGGGCGTGACAGAGGCGCTGTTTTCCAGAGTCATAAATGGCTTTCGTGTGTGCAACCGACCGGGTGAAAACCCTAGGAGGGCTTGTTTTGCGTCAAGACATGCACTTTAATGCATCAACCAACATGAGCAACATAATGCATTTATAGCGCTTTTGGCGGAAACTCCACAAGCGCACCGGGACGCTCACCCTGACCAGCCCTCTGGATGGAGCGCCCCCACCCCACGATACCGCCGACGGCTCGCCCAAGCGGTGCGGCACGCCGAAACAAGGAAAAGCCCCATGCATGCGTCCCCTGCAGCCCCGCCCGAGCGTTTCAATTTTTCGAGCCATCTGATGGCGCTCAACGCAGAGCGAGCAGACAAACCCGCCCTGATCGATGACGAAGGCTCACTCACCTACGGTGAACTCGCCGAGCAGGTGCAGCGCATGGCGACAGCGCTCAGCGCGTTGGGTCTGCGACGCGAAGACCGGGTGCTCCTGCTCATGCACGACTGCAACCATTGGGTGGTGAGTTTTCTGGGCGCCCTGCACGCTGGCGTGGTACCCGTGTGTGTCAATACGTTGCTCACTGCAGAAGACTATGGCTACATGCTGGCCAACAGCCGCGCCCAGGCGGCCCTGGTGTCCGAACCGTTGCTGCCCGTGCTGCGGGCTGCCATGGATCAACATGCCCACGAACTCCGGCATCTGATGGTCTCGAACGCCCAAAAGACCCTGCCGGAAGGCGCCCTCGACCTGTCAGCCTGCCTTGCCACCCAGTCGCCTGACACGTTGCCAGCCGACACCCATGGCGACGAACCCGCTTTCTGGTTGTACTCCAGCGGATCAACCGGCGCCCCCAAAGGCACTGTGCACACCCAGTCCAGCCTGTACTGGACCGCAGAACTGTACGGCAAGGGTGTGCTCGATCTGAGAGCGAGTGACACTGTGTTCTCCGCCGCCAAACTGTTTTTCGCGTATGGACTCGGCAACGCCCTGTCTTTCCCCCTCAGCGTGGGAGCCACCGTGATCCTGATGAGCGAGCGGCCGACCCCCACGGCCGTCTTCAAACGCCTGGTGGAGCAGCGGCCGACGGTGTTTTATGGCGCGCCCACGGGCTACGGGGGCATGCTGGCCCACCCCGATCTGCCGGAGCGAGAGCAGGTGGCGTTGCGGTTGTGCTCTTCGGCCGGCGAGGCCTTGCCCAGCGATATCGGCCAGCGCTGGACCGCGCGCTTTGGTTGCGAGATCATCGACGGCATCGGCAGCACCGAAATGCTGCACATCTTCTTGTCCAACCGCCCCGGCGACGTGCGGTACGGCACCACGGGCCGACCGGTGCCCGGCTACGAGGTTGAGTTGCGCGACGAAGACGGCAGCGTCATCACCGGGCACAACCGCATCGGTGACCTCTACATCGCCGGCCCCAGCGCCGCCTTGCTGTACTGGAACAACCGCACCAGGAGCCGCGAAACTTTCCAGGGCGCCTGGACCCGCAGCGGCGACAAGTACACACGAGATCCCGATGGTTTCTACACCTATGCCGGTCGCAACGACGACATGCTCAAGGTCAGCGGTATCTATGTCAGCCCGTTTGAAGTCGAGTCCACCTTGATGCAGCACCCTGCGGTGCTGGAGGCGGCCGTGATCGGCACGGGTGGCGAAGACGGTCTGATCAAAACCAAAGCCTACGTGGTGCTCAAAAACGGGGCCACGGCGACCGAGGGCGAACTGCAGGCCTTCGTCAAGACAAAACTCGCCCCCTACAAATATCCCCGGTTCATCGAATTCGTGGACGAGTTGCCCAAGACCGCCACCGGCAAGATTCAGCGCTTCAAGCTGCGCGAACGCGACCACCCGGCAGCCCCCGCCAGCACGCTATAGGCGTGCAACAACCGGATCAAACGGGCGCCAGGACGGAACGCAAAGCCTCGGCCAGCTGCACTTCCGTGAACGGTTTGTCCAGGCGCACAGTATTGCCCAGCGACTCAAATTCGGCTGCCGCCGCTTCGTCCAGACGCCCGCTGCAGACCACGATCGGGATGTCGGGCAGGTCACGCCGCAAACTGCGTGCAAACGCCAACCCATCCATGAACGGCATGTGCATGTCGGTGACCACCGCACGCAAGCTGCTCTGGTGGTGTGTGGCTTTGACCAGCCCGTCTGCGCCATCGGTCGCCGTGATCGGCAGGAAATTGAGCCGGGCCAATACCGCTTGCCCGATCTCGCGGACAGCGGGTTCGTCGTCCACGAAAAGAATCAGTTCTCCAGCACCGGCAAAGTCGGGCGCCCGGGGATAGTCCGGTGCAGACACTTCGGCCATTTCATGGGCGGGCAGATGAACCGAAAACTTCGATCCCTCACCCACTTTCGAATGCACATGCATAAACCCCTTGTGGCCCTTGACAATGCCCACCACGGTCGACAAGCCCAGGCCTGTCCCTTTTTCCAGGCTCTTGGTGGTGAAAAACGGATCGAAGATGCGGTCCAGGATTTCAGGTGCAATGCCGGTTCCACTGTCGCTGACCTGCAACCTGACGTAACGCCCCTCACGGGCTTCCGGCATGCGCCGCGCCGCAGCTGCGTCCACATCCACCCAGTCGGCACACACGCTCAATGACCCGCCCTGGGGCAATGCATCGCGCGCATTGACACACAGGTTCAGCAACACCTGATGCAGTTGGGTGGAGTCGCCCAGCACACCGGGCAACAAGGGATCGCAGACCACCTCAAGCTGGATGTTCTTGGGAAAACTGCCCCGCATCAGGTTTTCGACTTCCTGCACAAGCCGCGCGACGTTCAGCACCACGCGCCCACCATCGGCCCCTTTCGCAAAGGCCAGCAGTTGCTTCACCATGTCGGCGCCGCGGCGTGCACTCCCCTGAATCATGTTCAAAACGCTGGTCTCTTCGGGGTAATCCTCTTTCAACACCTCCATGCCCATCAGGATGGGCGCCAGCGCGTTGTTCAAATCGTGGGCCACTCCACCCGCGAGCGTTCCCAGGCTCTCAAGCCGCTGTGATCGCATCTGCTGGCGCTCACTCAGCTTCAACAGCGTGATGTCTTCATGAGACACCACCACCCGTACATCGCCCACGCCGGGAAACCGGTCCACGCGGCAAACGAACCAGCGGGGATCCCCGGGTCCATCGATCTTGTACTCGTAGAAAAACTCGTTGGCTTCGCCAGCCATCAGTTGGCGAATACCGGCCGCTATGGGTTTGCCCGCGGCCGTCGCCGTGTCACACAAACGGTCGCAAAGCTCCAGGTAGTTTTGCCCCTCTGACACCTGCCCGAGTCCAGCCTGTTCTTCGCGAAACCTGGACCATGTTCGGTTGGCGGCCAGGATCACGCCCTGGTGATTCAGGATCACCACGCGCGCACTCAGGGCATCCAGCGTGGCGCGGGCCATGCGCTCGCTTTCAATCACCGAGCGCGTCTGCAACTGCACCTGATGCTCAAGCTCGTCGTTGAACCTCGACAACGCGTCCTCATAGCCTTTGCGCTCGGTGATGTCCATCCAGTACCCGATGATCTCTTGAGGTTCGCCGGTTGCATCGCGCACCAGGCGCAACTGATCATGCACCCACAGGTAGCGGCCATCCTGGGTGCGCAGGCGGTATTCCTGCTGATGCACATCGTTTTCCCACAGCTTGGGCAAGCGCTCGACCAGCCGACGGCGGTCTTCGGGATGCACATGGCTCAACCAGGAGTGTGTCTTCCGCATGACCCGCTGCGTCTCGACGCCTGTGAGCCGTGTGAGGTTGGGACTGATGTACGTCAACGCATACGGGGCGGTAACCGAGCATGTGTAAATCGTGACCGGGCTGGAGGCCACCAGAAAATGCAGCCGAGACTCGCTGTCCCGCAAGGCGCGCTCGACGCGCCTGCGCGCCAGCGCGCTGCCAATCACTTCGCTCAGGACCTTGAGCGCTTCAACCTCGGGCTCCTTCCAGTCTGGCCGCGGTCGACCACACCCGTACCCCAGCAACCCAACCAGCCGTCCTTGCACAGTTAGCGGCACGGCAATCAGAGAGCGCAGCCCCATGCCCAGCAGGTACTGCTCATCTGAGGCAGCCTCCTGCCCCAGGGATTGGGTATCCGGGATCAGCAAAGTCTCGAGCGCCACAAGGTGGCGAGCCAACCAGGAAGAATGTTGAGCCAACGAGGCGCCGGTCCCGTCATGGGTGCGGAAAGCATGATTGAGGATCTCGACCTGGAGAGGCTCAAGCCCGGGCGCATCCCAGGCCATGAGACGGTTCACCCTACCACCGTCACGTGAAAACAGGATCAGATATCCCCGGTCAGCGCCCAGCTGACAGGAGCTGGCCTGCATGGCCCTCCGAATCACCGGCATGAGTTCAGCGGCCTCGGCCGCTACCATGGTGGCCGCAGCCTCGCCGATCGCGCCCTGCAGATCACGCTGGCGTTTCATGGTCGCCTGTGCCTGCTTGATGTGCGTGATCTCGGTATGGATGCTCACAAACTGGTAGGGCTTGCCCTGAGCATCCATGAACGGCGTGGCCGTGGACGACAGCCAGATCAAGCTGCCATCCTGGCGTTTCGCACACACCTCACCCTGCCAGACCCGTCCTGCGTCGAGTTCGTCTCGCATGTGAGCGAAAAACCCAACAGGATGTTGACCAGAGCGCATCAAGCTCAGGTGGCGACCCAGCAGCGCATCACGCTGGTAACCGGTGACTTCACAAAACCGGTCATTCGCGTAGGTCACGAGCCCATTTGCATCGGTGATGCACACAATGGCGTGGTGATCCAGCGCCAGGTGTTCGCGCTCGCGTTCGTACAAGGCCGTCTGCAAACGGCGCTGCACGCCCAGGTTGTGCCGGGCGCGCCTCGCGCGCGCATTCACCGCCGCCACCAGGTGGGCCGGCTGCACCGGCTTGATCAGAAAATCATCGCCTCCGAGATCCAGCGCCAGTAACTGCTGCGTGAGGTCGGTCTCACTCGACACAAACAGGATGGCCAGGTGCAGCCAGTCTTCCATGTCCCGCAGGGCGGCCGCGATCTGAGGCCCGGAGAACTCGGGCATGTACACGTCCAGCAAAACCACATCGGGTTCAAAGCTTCTGACCGCCTCGATCGTCTCCGACGACCGGTTCAGTTGCAAAACCTCCATTCCGGACTGCTGCAGAACTGCGGCATGTGCCGAAAGCACCGTTTCGTCGTCATCGACCAGCAAAACGCGCCATCGGTCCGTGGCCACACCCACCGCTCCATTGAAATTGGCATGGCCTGCGTGAGTGGTCGAGTGGCTCATTTCGGGCTGCGGCGACACTTGAACATCGCGCGGCGCCGCCAAAAGGTGTTCGTGCGCCAGCGTCAAGGCCGACCAGTCCGCCTCTGGCGGTGTTTTGCCGCTCTGGAGGGCGGCGTGCAACAGCTTCTCAAACCGCCGAGCGGCGTCTGAAAATGGTTTCAGTCCAAACGTGCCCGAGGTGCCCGTCAGGCTGTGCACGGCGCGGTGCAAGGATTCGGCTTGCCCCTGCGACCATTCCCGGCTCGACAATTCCAGCCACATGCGCTGAATGTCGTCCAGCCGCCCGGGCAAGCGGCCCAAAAACTGGATGCGCAGCCCATGAAGCGCTGCGGAGACATCGACAGCCGAAGCCTGGATGCCAGAAGCATCAGCCATGCTGCCGCTCCCACAGCGCACGCACCTGGCCGGCCAGCGTCATGGGATCAAAAGGCTTGGCAATCACACCCACGGCCCCCATCGCGATGAATTGCGAGACCTCTTCAGGCTGCACCTTGGCGGTCATGAAGGCCATGGGAACCGCCTGCAACTCAGGCAGCGCTCGCAGGGCACGCAGCGTGCCCGGGCCGTCCATGCCCGGCATCATCACGTCCAGCAACACCATGTCGGGCGCGAAGGCCACCGCCTCTCGCACCGCCTGCTCCCCCGACTCGCACACCCTGAGATCAAACCCGCCGATGTGCTGCAGCGCCACTTGCGCCACGGCACGGATATCGGGCTCATCCTCCACATACAGCAGGCGTTTCAAGGTAGTCATGTTGTCAATTCTCCCCATCTAGAGGGTTGTCGGTCAGCGCCCAGGGCTTTCAGCAAAGCCTGTGGCGTGACCTCGGACTTGTACAGCACAGTGTCCACTTGTTCAACCAGATCCGGATCCACGTCTGTGCCTGTGAGCACCACCACCCAGGCTTCAGGCTGGGTGGCCCGAATCTCAGGCAACAAAGCCCTCCCTGGCGCATCGGGCAAGATCAGATCCAGGATCACCACATCAAACTGTTGCAGGGCTATGCGGGCGCGCGCTTCGCGCAAGGTGCTTGCCAGTGAGAATTCAAACCCGCTTCCGGCCATGCTTCGCACGGCCTCGTGCAGGTCGCGATCGTCTTCGACGTGCAAGATCCGCAGCACCGGCCGGGTCATGGGTTCCACCGAGCGGTCGATGGCCCGGATGAAGGCCGCCTGATCGATGGGCTTGGCCAGCCATTCAATGCCGGAGTAACCAGCGCCGAGCTCATGCCTGCCCTCCTGCATCTTGGCGGCCACCACGACGATGGGCATCGCCGCCGTCGCCGGCTCGGCGCGCAAGGTCCGGATCACATCCAGACCCGAACCATCGGGCAGACGCAGATCCAGGCTCAAGGCCGCATAGGGTTTGCGCCGGGCATAGGCCAGCGCTTCGGCATACGAGGTCACGATGTCCACCCCGTAGTTGGCTTCCCGCAACATCATGGACAACAGGTCGGCCACATCCGTGTCGTCCTCCACCACCAGCACCCGGGCTTTGGTATCCGGCGAGACTGGGAGGGCTAAGGGCGCAGGGCGCGACAGATATGGGTTCCAGAGCGGCAAATCAAAGAAGAAACATGAGCCACGACCCGGCTCGGAATCAAACCCCACGGTCCCTTCCATGCGCTCCACCAACTCCCGCGTGATGGCCAGTCCCAAGCCCGTGCCGCCTTTCTGGCGGGTATCGGAAGCGTCGGCTTGCGAAAATTTCTGGAAGATGTGGGAATGGAACGCAGCGGGCACGCCCTCGCCCAGGTCGCTGACCGACACCCGAACCCGACCCTGGTGCATGCCGACCTCGACCGACACCACCGAATTCGGCGGGGAGAACTTGGCCGCATTGGACAGGAGATTGGCCATCACCTGCTGCAAGCGCTGGGCATCCACCTGCACGCTCACACCATCCAGCCGCCGGCTGAGCTCATAACGCACACCGTACTGGCCCGCATACGCCTGGTTGTCCACCAGCGACTGCTCTACCAGAGGCATGAGTTCCTGACCGACCATGTCGAAATGCAATTTGCCCGCCAGCAGTTTTTCCATGTCCAGCAGGTCGTTGATCAGGAAGGTGAGCCGCTGGCTGTTCTTTTGAGCGATGTCGAGCATGCTCTGAATCGCCGGCGGCAAAACCCCCAGTGCACCGCCCGACAACAAACCGATCGATCCCGCAATGGCGGTCAAGGGCGTGCGCAGTTCGTGACTGACGGTGGACAAAAACTCCGACTTGACCCGGTTGGCCCGTTCGGCCTCCTGCATGGCCTGGGAAAGGTCGGCCGTGCGCTGCTCCACCCGCTGCTCCAGCGTCGCCCGTTCCTCGAGCAAGGCTTCGTCACGAGCCTCAATCTCGGACAGCATGCCGTTAAACCCGTCCACCAGCGCCCCCACCTCGTCATCGCCCACCTTGACCGCACGGATCGAGAAATCCTGCTTGCGGGACACCTCGTTGGACACCCGGGCCAGATCCAGAATGGGCACACTCAGGAACCGGTGCAACCGGGTTCCCAGCCAAACCGCCAGGGCACCCAGGCACACGGCAATCAGGGTCATCTGCTGCAAACCACGGAGCAACTCTGCCCAGATGGCCGACAACCGGATGGACAAATCGACACGACCCAGCGTCAACGGACCCTCCATGATCTGGTGGGAAACCTTGACGGTTTCTTTGGAGAACCATCCAATCACGGTTTCCAGGGTGTCTCTTTCGTCAGCCAGCTCAAACGATGCGCTGGCAAAGATGTCACCCTTGGCATTGATCAGGACCGCATCGGCCACTTCTTCCTTCGCCCGCAATGCCTGCAGCGTGCGCAACGCGCTTTGCGGGTCATCGAAAGCGAGCGCGGCGCGCACGTTCTCACCCACCATGCCGGCCAGTGCCTCGACCTGCTCTCGGGCCTCGACAAAGCGGCTGAAGGCTGTGCCCACGGTGAACACCATGGCGACCACCAACACCACAACGGCGGTGTTGAAAGCGAGCAGCCAACCCAGCTTGCGAGCGATAGACCAGTTGCGCCAGTTCTTCATCGCAGCACCTTGCCCGCCAGCTGCACCATCTGGCTGTTCAGTTGAAGCCCGGCACGCTGGGCCGCGCCCAGATGCACATCAAATCGCACGCGGTTGTCGTCAAGACGCATGCCGATCATGCCGTTGACCTGCACAAAGCCCGGCACATCGCCAATGGTCAGGATGGGTGCATTGCCCAGACTGCGAAGGGTCGATTCGACCCGACTGGTGTCCGGCCCGGAGAAAAACAGCACCTGGCAGCTCCGCCATTCGCTGGCCGGCACCTGTACGCGCACCTCGATGGAACGGGCACCCACGGCACGCCCCTGAAGCATCTCCAGTTGACCTTCGAGCGGAGATGGATCAACAGTGCAGACCAGCAAGGGTGAACGATCGCCTTCCTTGACGTTGGGCCACTGGGTGAATTTGACGAAGTTGAAGAGAAAACCGGCTTTGACCGCCGACTCGCTCGCGCTTTGCCCCCAGGCATGGCCCGGCCCAACCAGACACCCCAACAGGGTCAGAAGCCCCACCGCCCGCCATCGAAAGCCCTTGAGGTGCGTCATGTTCAATATGCCCACTTGGCCTGCAGCAACAGGCTGCGCGGCACCTCGCTGCCCTGCATGTCTTCAGCTTCAAATTCGCTGTGGCGCCGTGTCAGCAAGTTGCGCCCGATGAGGTTGATCTCCAGATCGGGTCTGGCGCGCCAGCCCAGACGCAGGTCCAGTCCTGTGTAACTGTCGATGCGGACCGTGCCTCGGGACCGCAAAAGCTCCAGCGCGCTGGTGTAATACAGGTTGGCGTCCAGTTCCAGGTTGTGGCCCAGGTTGTGCAGCGAGTGCAGCTGGAACATGTGTTGTGGCGAGCTGCCCACTTCGCTGAACAACGGCAAGGCCTCGCTGCTCGCGATGGCGGGATGCAAGCTGGCATGAAACCAGCTGTAGCTGCCGCGCAATTGCCAGCGGTTGGAGACCTGCCAGTTGCTGGCGAACTCGGCGCCATAGCTTGTGCCTTTGACCTGGTTGCCAATGTTCAGGGAAACCACCGGGTAGGGTTCAAACGACAGCCCTCCCGCCTCTCGGGAAAACACCTGCTTGTGGGTGTTGTAAAACAAGGCTGCATCCACGTTCACCCTGCTACCCCACTGCCCGCGATAACCCAGCTCACGAGAAACCACCTCTTCTGAGCGCAAGTTAGCGTCCCCATACACCGCGACCACCGCGCGCCCGAGCATGGGCACATCCTTGACGTCGATGCGCGTATCAACCCTGGTCATGGCCACCGACGGCGTTTGCACCGAGCGCGAGACGGCGCCCCAGAAGCTGTCGGTCGATGTGGCGCGCCACAGCAGGCGGGCGCTGGGCTGCACCTCCACACCGGTGACATCGTTGTGTTCCAGCTTGCTGCCCAGCGTGAGCTGCCAGTCGCTGTTCAGCCTGATCTCGTCTTGCACAAACCCGCTGTACACCCAGCTCGAAGCTTCGTTGGGTGTCATGGTGATGTTGAAATTGCCGTCCAAGCTTTGGCGAACATGCCTGAGGCCCAGGCCCCAGGTCAGGTCGTGGTCGGTTGCCAACGGAAAACGGTGTTGCCACTCCAAGTCCACCGTGTCGGTCTGGCTCTTCTGCACCAGACCGCTCACTTTGGCTTGGTCCACATAAGCCTGCGCATGCCAGCTCTCAGTCGGCCCGGCCTGGTGCTGCCAGCGCGCCAGCAGGTTGGCGCCCGAGAGTTTGGCGGTGTCGGGCTCGTAGCCTGCGGTCAATGAGGACTCTCGCAGGTACAAGGGGCTTTGGTCGGCATGGGTGTTGTACACGTCACCCTGAACGGTCACGGTGTCGGACGCCGTCGGGCTCAGATCGGCACGGAAGCCGGCGCGCTTCTGGTTCCAGGCATCGTGCGCCGTCTGGCCCGAAGGGGTGTCCATCCCATGGTGGTCGTCCAGTTTGACATAGGCCCTGACATGGCCGATTTCACCCAACGCCGTCGTGTGGCGCAGGGCCAGCCCCTTTTCCAGCGTGCCCGCTTTGGCCTCCACGTAGGTGCCCTGGGTGTCTTTGGCCTGGCGGGTGATGATGTTGATCACGCCATTGACCGCGTTGGCGCCCCAGAGCGTGCCGCCCGAGCCCCGGATCACCTCGACGCGCTCCACGTCTTCAAGGATGACATCCTGGGCTTCCCAGTAGGTTCCACCAAAGAGAGGGGAATACAGGGTGCGGCCATCTTGCAAGACCAGCAGCTTTCCGCTGTAACGGTTGCTGGAACCGCGGATGCTCACTGCGTAGCGGCTGGCGTCGATGCGCGAAACCTGCACGCCAGGCACCTGCCTCAGCAGTTCGGGCAAGTTGGTGGCACCCGAGCGGCGAATATCTTCCCGACCCAGGGCGAAGATGGCCGTGGTGGTATCGGCCAGACGCTGGGGGCGCTTGGCCGCAGAGCTGACCTCGATCACCATCAGCTCTTCCAAAGACATCCAGGTCGCGTCCACCGGCTTGACCTCGGAAGCGGCCCAGGCGCCAGACACCCACAAGCCAGCGAGACAAGCGGCCAGCACCTTGAGCGGAAGGTGCAAACGAACCGGACGACTGTGGTGGGTGAAGAATGGCGAACAATGAGGCTGCATGAAAGGACTCCCTGGATCGAGCTGCTTCTGCAAAAAAATGTCTCGATTTGTCAACAAGAGTATCGACAAAATGAAGCCCGTTCTTAAGCAGGAAAAGGTGCTCATACAACACCTGTTTCTCCCCCTCGAAGGCATACCAAACGTTGAGAAACACCATGCTGACAGCATCCTGACGGCGTCCTGACGGCAGAGACGCCGCTTTGCCAAACGCCTCAGCCCATCATGTCGGTGCGTGTTGGGCGGCAGCCAGTGGCAGGCCAAACACCCGGTCAAAACACCAGGTGAACACCACCGTATAGACCAGAAAAAACAACAAGATGCCGATATCGGCCAGCAAGGCCTCCCACAGCCCCACGCCCAGCCAGACGGCCATGAAGGGCACCAGAATGAGCGCCAGTCCGCCCTCAAACAACACCCCGTGGGCCAACCGCCGTCGCCAGGATCGCCCCTTGACCGCTTGCCGCGCTTCCCAGCGCTCGAACAGCGCGTTGAATCCATAGTTCCAGCCCAGCGCGATCAAGGACATGGCCAGTGTCAAAGCCATCGTGGACCCGATCGAATGCCCGAACAGCAACATCAACACCGGCGCCACGAAAGCAACGGCCAACGCTTCGTACAACACGGCCTGGACCACACGGCGGGTCATGGGCTTCAAAACAAGGGGCATGGGTTTGTCAGGCGATCGGGCTATCGGGTCATCTGCGCCGGATTGTGCCTGTGGGACCCACCCGCCCGTGTCCTCGCCGTGTCTCGCCTTCGGCCCTGGGCGTGGCATGCTGCGCACTGCAAGCCTCTTGCCATGCCCCGTCTGCTTTGCAGTGCCCTGCCTGTATCGCCAGCCCTTGCCTCAACCACCAATCCTGCTCCATGACATCGACCGCCAACCTCCCCACAGCCCTTCCATCCGACCTGGGCCTGTGCCCGGACCGCTGTCGCCGGCTGATCTCCGTGCTGAAGGCCGAGGTCGACCGGGGCTACCTGCCTGGCGCGGTGATGCTGCTGGCCCGCCACGGGCGAGTCGCCCTGCACGAGGCCGTCGGCCAGCTGGACCCCGCCCAGGGCCAGGCGATGGCGCGGGATGCCATTTTTCGCATCTACTCCATGACCAAACCCGTGGTGTCGGTGGCGACCATGATGCTGGTGGAACAAGGCCGGGTGTTGCTCACCGACCCGGTGGAGAAGTACCTGCCCGAGTTTGCCGGCCAACAGGTGTCGGCCGGGCAAGGTGGTGCCATCGCGCTTGAGCCCGTGGTGCAGCCCGCAACGGTGCAAGACCTGCTGCGCCACACCGCAGGTCTCACCTACGAGTTTCTGGGCAATGCCCATGTACAACAGCTGTACGCTCAGGCCAACATCGGCTCGCGAGAACGCAGCAACGCCGAATTCTGCCAAACCCTCGCCGCCATGCCGCTGCTTCACCAGCCCGGCACCCGGTGGGCCTACAGCCGTGCCACCGACGTGCTGGGCCGCCTGGTCGAGGTGGTGACCGGCCAAACCCTGGGACAACACCTGCAGACCGCCATTTTTGCGCCGCTGGGCATGCAGGACACGGCATTCGCAGTGCCTCCGGCCCACCATGCCCGCATCGCCGAGCCATTTGCCCACGACCCCGACGGCGGTGTGCCCATGCGCGTGCTGGAGCCCCGCAAGGCGCATGCACTTGAAGCTGGTGGGGGCGGGCTGATGTCCACCTCGGCCGATTACGCCCGCTTTCTGCAGTTTTTGCTGAACCGGGGCGAGTTGAACGGCACGCGCCTGCTGGGCTCACACACCGTGGACCACATGACGGCCGACCACCTGGGCGCCATTCCCGGCGACGACCCCCTGCTCCCGCCCGGCCATGGATTC
>JBFHEQ010000026.1:0-14169 GCA_041584075.1 Hydrogenophaga sp. | reverse complement strand
CTCGGCGCGCACTTCGAACCATGGTGCAAGCGCCCCCACATTGCTGAAAGGCCTGTGAATGGATATCGCCGGATGGGCCTCACCCCAACGCCAGGCCGCCACCTGGTCGCCCTGCATCGTCGCCAAACGGTCCAGTGCGCGATCCAGCGCAGCGGTGCTGGCGGCCACGCAGCCGGCAGCACCACACCAGGTTTTGTCGTCACGCTCCAGAATTCCCTCAACAGCGTTTCGAAACAACCGCTTGCCATACAGTGCTTCAAACCGGGCTTGCCCCAACCGGGCGCCGACCACGCCGCGCGTGAACTCATCGACCCAGGCTGTGTAGATCAAGGGGGCCGCCCCGTCCGGACCCATGACACCGTCAAAATCGGCCAGCACCGTCTGAGCGGCGGCAGACAGCGGATGCGCGGATGGCGTCTTCTTCAAGAATGGCAACAAGCGCAGCGTCGCCATCGACAGTTGGTCACCATGCATGGCCTGAAAAGACGCGACGCTGTGCAGGGGCGTTTGGGCCAGCAATGCATCGATGCGCTCCTTGCGGTACGGCGGTGCCCAGTCCTGGGTGACAAAGTGGGGATAGTCCGGGCCGTGGATACGTTGATTCGCCGTGGAGATCCAGCCCAGGTGTCCGGCGTCTGCGGGCGTTTCCTCATAAGGCACCCAGCCTTTCCAGTCATACCGCGGATCCCAGCCCGGTGAAGGCGCAACGCCAAGGATGTCGTTGTCCGCCGCACGAACAGGAATCACACCCACCGCCTTATAGGCAATGCGGCCACTGCGGTCCGCCATGACAACGTTTTGCATCGGCGCATAAAAATGGCGAAATGCGTCTGTCAATTCATCGATGGAACGCACGCGATTGGACTCCAGAGAGGCCTGGACATTGTGGTTGTCCAGATCCAGCGCGGACCAGCGCAAGGCGATTGCATATCGGCTGGTATCGATCAGGTCATGGGTCCGCCCGGGCGCATCGCTGATGACCGGTCCATGGCGAGACAAACGCACCGTCATCACCTCGTCGGCCTGCCCTTTCACGCGAATCACCTCGGTACGGGTGTCAAAGGTGGCCCAGGCAGGCTCGGCCGAGTCGCCCGTTGAGGGCACCCGGTACCGCTGGGGATCATGGGGATGCAGTTGCTCCAGAAAGAGATCTTGCACATCAGGACCCGTATTGGTGAATCCCCACGCGACTTCAGGCGTGCGTCCCAACACGACAAAAGGCGTGCCGGGCAACGTCGCCCCGATGGCGTCCATGCCCTTCAATCCCTGGACGTCGGGCGCCTTCAGGTGGGCAAAGTACCAGATCGCGGGCGCACTCAAACCCAGGTGCGGATCGTTGGCCAACAGCGGCTTGCCGCTGACCGTACGGGACCCATCCACCACCCAGTTGTTGGATCCCTTGCCCTCGATGTTGCCCAACTCATGCGTCCACTCGCGCAGCGCCTGACCAATGCCTTGTGCCATCGATGCACCGCTCGCGTCCCCCAATGACGAGGCATGCGCTCGCGGCCGGAAGACACCGAGATCGCGATAAAGTTTTGCGAGATCGGCTTGGGCGGCCGGCGTCTCGCCGGGATAGGCGGGGAAAAGCTCCCAGAGCGCTGCGGTGTCCAGCTCCTGCAGCGCGGTGAGACGTGCCAATTCATTGCCCCAGTTGCCACCGAGATCCAGGGCCATCATCAACGACCAGGCCGCGCTGTCCACGGGTTCCCAATACTGTCCGGCTGCTGCGGCTTCCCTGGGGTTGATGCCAAATACTTGAAACTCTGGCGACAAGGCTTGGCCAGGATGGGCAAAAAATGCATTCACCCCATCGCTGTAGGCCTGCAAGGCCACGCGCGCTTCCTCGGTCGCCCCCTGCAGTTGCGCCTTGGCCGCTTGGTGAATGCCCAGTGCCCGAAGGGTACGGTCGGTGTCCAGCGTAGCCGGCCCCAACACCTCCGACAGGGTGCCACGCATGATACGCCGGTTGAACTCCAACTGCCACCCCCGTTCCTGAGCATGCACATAGCCCATGGCCATCCATGCATCTCGGGGATCGCTGGCGAGGATGTGGGTCACATCGCTCGCGTCCCGCTTCACTTCGACAACACCCCGTAAACCCGGAATTTGTAGCGCGCCGTCAACAACTGTCTGGCTGCGATAGGCATAAACACCCAGGGCAACCGCCACTGTCGCCAACAAAGCCAGCATGCCCCATGAAAGCCGGATCAGTATCCACCGCATATCAGTCTCCTCAATGGCCGCATCTTGCCACGATGGAAACCCCGGGCACTGTCACAAGTGTCCAGGGAAGGCGTTCAAAACGCGTGCGGGGGGTCCGTCAGCAAGTCAATCGCGAAGCGGTCCATGTCCCAGCTTGACATGACCATCCACGAGCCTGAAGCTCACCGTGGGAGCGCTGAAATCGGTGAAAGGGGCTCCCAACGAAAACTCGCCATCGCTGTGCAGCAAACACTCCTGGCGGCGCAACGCGATGACGTTTTTGTTCCGGGCGAACCGCACCCAGGTGCCGTAGCTGCTGGTGTCTTCGATGACGTAATTGCCCGACCGGATGTCCACGCTGGCGTGCAGGCGCGATACACGCGGATCGTTGATCACAAAATCCGCCTCCGGCACGCGCCCGATCTTCACGGGCAAATCGGTGAGGTTGAACGAATGGCTCGCATCGAGCCAGCCCAATTCGATGCCTCCGTACACAGACTCAATGGACTTGTTCAAGCTGTGCAAGTCACCCGGCAAAGTCAGGAACTCTGAGAGCATTTCACTCTGCCATTCAATGCGGAATACCTCACAGGGTTCAACCCGACCCTTGATGCGCATGGGGCCAAGGCTGCGACTGCGCACCCCATTGCGGGCGCCCAGTTTTCGGATCACGCTGTCATTGACGAGAATCTGCTCCGGCCCGGCGAGGTCGCTGAGGCGTGAGGCCACGTTGACGGCGTCGCCAAAACAATCCCCGTCGACCTGCACCACCTGCCCTCGCGCCATCCCAATCTGCATCAGCAACTTGAGGCGATTAGGCCACCGGGCCACGCGCTCGGAGTGTTCTTGCTGGATATGGCTCATGCACTCAACCGCCAGCCGGTTGTTCTTGAACGAAAGCAACACACCATCGCCGAGCATTTTGACAACCGTGCCGCCGTGCTCAAGCCCGACCGAGCCAATCCACTGCGTCAACCGTGTCACTGCCCTGGCCGCACGGTCGTTGCCCAGCGTTTCGAAAACCGACACACTGCCGGTCAAATCAACAAAAGCAATGGTCAGTTCAGCCATGGTTTCTTGTACATCTTGTAATGGATTACAACACAAGCGTTAGCGTACTTCCCTACCACGCATTCGAATGGCATTTTCGCGTCGGTCGTGACGCTTATCACAGAACACCTCGCCACAAGACAAGGGAAAAGCCCAATCTCGCAACGATATTCGCTGACTCAGCAGCCACCGGTGATCAATTCCATTAGTTCCCGGGCAGCATCCCGACTCCAAGCGACGTTTACTATAAACAAGGTACTCACCCTCTCAACGCCAAGTATTAAGGATGACTGGTAAGTGCATGATTTCTCTGTGGTTTTTTTGGCTTCGCTTCAGCGCAAGGCATTGCACTCGTGCCCCTCCTCGCGTATTCTGAACGCTACAAGAAGCCAAGTCGTTGAGGAATCTCCCATGCGTTGGATCAAACCTGGATTGCGTAACAGCATCTCCGCTCTGCTGGGCTCAGAAGTGCGCAAGCATTCAACTGAGTCATTGGAGCCGGTGCGTCAGGCCATGTTGAGCGCCCTCGGCCCGGACGGCGCCGAGCTCAACCCCAAACTCAAGCATCGCCTGCTGTACCTGCACGATGCGCACGCCCTCTGGTACGCACGCTCAGAAATGGTGGCCGTGCTCAGCCGCCTGCACGGAGAGGTGCACGCCGTCCAAACGGTCCGCGACCTGTCGCCTGCCTTTCGGGGCCTGTTGCCGAAAAGCATGCTGGATGCATGCCGGGCCCGGCGCTGAGCCGGCTGCCCCTTCCGATCGACCCCGCCCAAGGTCATCCCCAGAACAGCAGGGCATCGCGCCCCTGCACCATCAGCTCGATCTTTCGTCCCACCGGCAACAGCACCTTGGTGGGCACATGCCCGAAAGGCAACCCCGTCAAGATGGGTGTCTTGGTTTTGCTGCGCAACCAGTCCACCACCGTTTGCAGCTTGAACCCCCGGTCGTGTGGACTGGCCTGGAACCGGTTGAACGCGCCCAGCAACACGGCTTTTTGCCGGTCGATGATCCCCGTGTGCAACAACTGGGTCAGCTGCCGCTCGATGCGGTAAGGGTGTTCATTCACGTCTTCCAGGAACAGCACACCGCCTTTGACCGACGGCAACCAGGGCGTCCCCACCATGGAACACATCACCGTGAGGTTGCCACCCCACAGGCAGGCGTTGCGCACGGCCAGTTCGGAGGCCCCGGTTGAAGAACAACTCCGCAAAACCGCCTCGTCCCCTTTGGGCAGACGCCAGCCAGAGCCCTCCCCCTGACCACAGACCATGTCATCGAAACAGGCTTCCATGATGTCATCTGGCACCTCGGGTGTTCCAAAATCCTCACCCAGCGCAGGACCCGCCCATGTGCAGGCACCCGTCTTGCTGAACAGGGCGAGCTGAAAAGCCGTGAAGTCACTCAGCCCTACGAACTGGGTGCCCTTTTCAATGGAGCGGGCCACTGCCTCATAAGGCAGGTCAGGGAGCAATCGGGTGAGCCCGTATCCGCCCCGTGAAATCAGGGCCACCTCGGCGCCGCTCGCAGCAGCACGCGAAATCGCTGCGAGGCGCGTGGCATCGTCACCGGCAAAACGGGTGTGGCTGCGCAGGGCGTCCACGTCAACCTCCACCTCGTGACCGAGTTTTTGAAGGCGTTTGATGCCACGTCGGAAGGCGGCTTTGTCGCGGACGGCACTGGAGGGGGAAAAAATGTAAATGTGACTCATAAGACCTGATCATCGCCGAAAAATGCGACCGCTTGCTCGGCAACCGCCTCTCCATGCTCCTGGACGAAATGCCCTGCATCAGGCAACAGCAAGGGTTCACCACACCCGTGCAGATTGGCAGCAAGCGCTCTCATCACGGGCTCCCCCAGCACCGGGTCCTGCTGCCCGATTGCCATCAAGGTCTTGCCTTCCCAGTCGGTCTGGAAAAACCGCCGGGCTCTCCGCGACAACGCTGCGCCCTCATCATCCGGCGCAGCCGGGACCATGGCGGGAAAACGGCGCAAGGCGGCTCGGTGTCCCTTATCGGGAAACGGCGCATCGTAGGCAGCGCACGCCTCCGGTCTCATGTCCGGATTCCCCCGTGCGAACAGTCGCGCCACGTCGAACTCGGGTTTTCTTGCGCACATGTCACGCCAGGCAAGAAAACCCGGGGACAAGGGCGCATCCCCCGTCGCCAGAAAGGTGTTCATCACCAGCAGCCCCTGGTAGCGCTCGGGTTGCTCCATCGGAAGCGTCAGCCCCAACAGGCCACCCCAGTCCTGCACCACCAGCACCACGCGCTGCAGGTCGAGTCGGTGAATCAAATCCAGCAAAATCTGCCTGTGCCGGGAAAACGTGTGTGCGCCCTCTTTCTTGGGCTTGTCGCTTTTTCCGAAGCCGATCATGTCGGGCGCGATGACGCGTCCGCCAGCCTGCAAGAAAACCGGAATCATCTTGCGGTACAGATAGCTCCACGCCGGGTTGCCATGCAGGCACAGCCAGGTGACCGGGGCTTCGACCGGACCTTCGTCGAGGTAGTGCATGCGCCAGCCGTCCAGCGACGGCAAGTCACTGATGTGGTGGGGCGACCAAGGGTAGTCGGGCAGGCCCGAGAACCGGGCGTCGGGTGTGCGCAAGGCGTCTTCGCGCAAAGGATGCAGGTTCATACGGCGCTCCTTGAAGAAATCTTTGAGCAACTGCGCGCCCTCTTCAGCCAGCACGCCGCCTTCCACCTCGGTCTGGTGGTTCAACTGGGGCTGGGCAAAGAGATTCAGCACCGATCCCGCTGCGCCCGTTTTGGGATCGGCTGCACCGAACACGACTCGCTTCAGCCGGGCATGCAACATCGCTCCACTGCACATTGCACAGGGTTCCAGCGTGACGAACAGCTCACAGTCCTCCAGACGGTAGTTTCCCAGCGCCTGGGCCGCAGCGCGCAGAGCGACGATTTCGGCATGGGCACTGGGGTCGTGCGCTTGCACCGGCGCATTGCGACCCGTGGCAATGACACGCCCCTGGTGCACCACCACAGCTCCCACCGGCACCTCTCCCGACATGGCGGCAGCCCGAGCCTGCTCCAGAGCCAGCCCCATGAAATCAGCGTCACTGCAAGGCTTGTTCATTCTTCCGGCATGCGCGATCGGGCGGCGCCCATGGCGTCCTCCAGCGCTTTCTTGTAGTGTTGTTCAACCTGACCCGGCTGGAGCGTCTGGGTCGTCCCATCGGGCATCGGCACGGACACGGGTATCGATACCGCCTCCACCGCGTCGCGGCTCAGCCAGCTCACAAAACCCAACACCAGCAACAAGGACAAAGCGCCGAAAACGATGCGCATGGCGCTACGCCCCGGGTGCGCTGTTGAGGCGCCGCATCCAGTTCGCCACAGCCCGGCTTTGCTCATTCCCGTCGTCATAGGCCTGCAAGGTGGCCTCATAGGCCTCAGGCCGGTGCTGGTTCAACTTGAGCTTGCATTGCAACTGGGTGATGGTGAGTTCAAACGCCACAATGCCCTTGAGCATCTTGGCGGCAAAGTCACTGCCCAGATCCCGCCATTGTTGTGCATAGGGCGGCTCATGGTCCCCGATCAGGGCTTTGAGCAAGGCGTCTTTCTCATCGGGTTCGTGGATGACCCGGGCCTCAACCGTGGCATGCACGGCGACATAGTTCCAGGTTGGCACCCGGGCGAGATCGGGATAAACACCTGGAGACAAATAAGCGTGGGGGCCGAGGAAGGTGACCACCGCTTGGGGTCTCGCCTCCAGGTAACGCCAATGGGGATTGGGTCTTGCACAATGACCCATCAGTTTTTCGGGAACCGATTCCTCAGCGACCAGGTGCAGCGGCATGTGGGTCACAAAAGGCAGGCCGTCGTCATCATTCGAGATGAGCGAAGCGAAGGGGTTTGATCGCATGATATCCCACGCGACTTTGCGGTCTTTGGCGTTGAACTGAGGGGGCAAATACATGGATGGGTCTCTTTACCCCAACACTGTATCCGCTTTGCCCGCAGCCCTCCGGGGTGGCCCCGGTGGCTCAGAACGAAAACGCAGCCCCGTTATCGTTCAGCGGCGGCAATACCAGGCATCCGTCTTCGTCCCACTCGACCATGGTGATGCCCGGCTCCATGGACTCCAGACGTTGCCGCTCGACGTCCTGAGCGCTGACACTGCCCTGGCTGGCTGCCCACGCCATGGCATGCTCTCGCTGCGCGCGCACCAGTTGCCCATGCTTCACAGCCCCACCCACATGCTGAATGAGGTCTTCGGTCTCCCATGGTTTGGTCAGATAACGGTAAACGCCGAAACCATTGAGGGCTTGCTGGGCCGTGCCAAAGTCGGACGTGCCTGTCAGAATCATCCTGACACAATCCGGCTGGAGCGTGGCCGCCTTTTCCAGCAGCTCCATGCCGCCCATGCCCGGCATGCGGAGGTCACTGATGATGACGTCAAAGCGCCGCCCGTGCATCAACTCCAGCGCGTCCGCGCCGCTGTTGCACGATTCGATCAGCAGCGCGCCCGGGAAGGCTTGCTTCAGCGCCCGCGTCAGGGCGCGCACGATGGAGTGCTCGTCATCAACCAGCAGGATCTTTGGTGTGTCAACGGTTGGCATGGTGTTTATTCATTTTTTGGGGTCAGGCAGACTCGAACACGGAGATTTCCCTGTGGGTGCGTTCCAGCAAAGTGGACAAAGCGCTTTCGTCGAGACACAGATCGCCCCAGCCATTCAGCGATTCAAGCGACACAACCGTGCCGTCGTCTGCCTCGATGTGGTGGGCGAGCTGATCGGCCAGGTGGATCAAGGCCGACAACGATAGCCTGTCACCCGGAGGTGCAGGCAGCGGTGAATGGTGCGCAGCGACAGCCTCCACAAGTCGCTCGGGGAAGTGCCAGTGGCGCATCACTTCGGCGCCCACTTCGTTGTGGCCAACGCCGATCAATCCGCGTTCGGCTTCGCACAGATCGATTTGCTCCTCGCGGCTCATCTGCAAGGCACGCTCGGCCCAGTCTGCATGGGCGACGACCAAAAGCAGTTGCCCCACATCGTGCAGCAATCCTGCCAAAAATGCCTCGCCAGGATCCTGTGTGGCTGGACGGGCGAGCTCCCGAGACAGAACGGCCGTCGTCAAAGCATGTCGCCAATAAGTCTCAAACCGGAATCCGTGGCACTGCACCAGAGACAACGTGGAACACATGGACACCGCTGCCACCACGCAGGCCACCGTCCGCAAGCCCAGCATGCCTACCGCGTCCTCAACGCTCGCCACCTGTCCGCGTGCGCCATAGAAGGCGGAGTTGGCCAACCTCAACAACCGGGTGGCCAGCGCCTGATCACGCTCAACAGCGTCAACACAAGCGCTTGCAGGAAGATCATCGCTGCTCAGCGCCTGTACAGCCACCGTCAAAGCCAGTGGCAAAGCCGGGAGTTCCCCGATGCAGCGCGCCAGCGCTTCGCTGTCGGGCGCCTCGGCCAACGCAGGGGCGGCATCATCGAAAATCATGCGCATGCTCCTCGATCGACATCACGCAGCAGGCCCCGAAACGCCGAGGCTGTGGCGATTCGGTTCATGCCAAAAGCTCCAGGTTGCCGGTGGGGGCTGCAGGTTCAGCGTGAAGGATGATCAACGATCCCAACTCGCCTTGTGTTCCTGTTAACGTGCGTTTCCAGGCTGTGACCTGGCGCCCTGACAGTCCCAGTGAAACCCCTTGAGGAACCGGACTGGCGGCGTCTTGATTCAACCGTTCCATCAAGGCCGAAAGTTGTTCCTCAGGCTCTTCGCCCAAGGCCACGGCAAACTCTGGCCATTCGCTGATGGCGCAACGATTGGCGTACGCCAGAATGCCTTCGGATCCCACGCCAAAGATGGACACGGGGATCAGATCGAGCATGTCCCTGGAGGCACCTGCAGCACTCTGCATGGCGCGGCGGCGCTCATGGGCGCTGACCACCATGCGCTCCAGCCTTTGATTGGCACTGGCGAGGTCTCTGTTGATGGCCCGGACTTCGCTGCCCAGTCGCACGTTTTCGCTGGCCAGTTCACACTGCTCGAAAGCCTGGGCCACATGTTCGCGCAACCGGGCATCCTCCCAGGGCTTGGTCAGGAATTTGTAAACAGCTCCCTCGTTGACCGCATCAATGATGGATTGCAGATCGGTATAGCCCGACAAGGTGATGCGTACACTCTCGGGGCACATCACCTTGGCCTGCCTCAGGAACTCCACCCCGGTCATGCCGGGCATGCGCTGATCGGAGAGGATCACCATCACGTGATTCGCCGCCAGCACCTCCAGCGCCTCGGCACCACTGGTAGCGGTCAAAATGCGGTAGCCGTCCCGACGAAAAAGTCGCTTGAGCGAGGAGACGATGTGCTCCTCATCGTCCACCAGCAACAAGGTCCGCTGTCCGGGGCGGGAGCGCTCAAGCTGACGTGCGATGACCAGCCCCTCGGAGAGGGTTGACCCAAATGCTTCGCCGCTTTCTGCCAGCCCCAGGAAGTCGCCCTGGGCCTGATCACAGCCCTGGCTAACAAGAATCTCCAACTGGGCCTGGGTCAGCACACCATCTGCCACGACCTGCCAGCCCAGTCCGTGCGCCATTTCGATCAATGCGCCGCAAACCCGCGCTGACACACTCCCCTCTTCCAGCGATCGTCCCACTGTAGAGCCCAGTTGTACCCTGTCAATGGGGTGGACGCACAAGCGCTCGAGGAGAGACAACTCTGAACCGAAGCCGCACACCACAATTTCCACGCCCAGACCGTTCAAGGCAACCAGGGTCTCCGCCAAGACAGACGGCCTGTCCTGAAGGGTGCTTGCCTGAACGCCAACCGCCAGCCACGCCGCCGGCACGTCTGCAGCTTCCAGCGCGTCAGACACCACGTTGGCAAAATGGGCTGAAGTGCACTGTGCCGACTCCAGCTCGATACAGATCCGCATGGGCAGCATCTGACTGTCCTGCCACCGCAGCACCTGATCACAAACCCTTCGCAACACCAATTCGCTGTATGCGTCTGTCAGCCCCGCTTCTGCCAGCAATGGCATGAACTGGGCCGGACTGTGGCCGCCGTGAACCGGCGACATCCATCGGACCTGCAACGCCGCACCGATGACCGTGCCTTGAACCAGACAGCGCTGCGGCTGGTAGCTGAAAGCCCACTCATCCCGGGATAGCGCATGAGAAACCGCTTTGACCAGCATCGCTCGAACGGCCAGGTCATTTGGGTCTGTCTTCATGCCGTCACCATGTCTTTCCAGGCGGGTGGGCACTCGCCGGGTGTCAGCGACTCAGGACCGGCGATCGGCAACCATACGCGAAACGCTGAACCCTTGCCCACCTCGGAGCGCACCAGGATGATGCCGCCATGTTTTTGCACAATCGAGAACGACAGCGAGAGCCCCAGACCCGTGCCTTTGCCCACGTCCTTGGTCGTATAAAACGGCTCGAAAATCCGCCGCCTCACGTCTTCGGACATGCCGCAGCCAGTGTCGCCAACCTGAACCCAGGCCCAGTGTCCCTCGGTGCCGGAAGATAGCGTGATAGTGCCCTTGTCGGCAATGGCATGCGCGGCGTTGACGATCAGATTCATGAAAACCTGATTCAACTGGGCTGCGAGACAAATCACGGGCGGCAGTGCCGCCAGATCCTTGACAACTTCGGCCTTGTATTTCACCTCATGACGCACGACGTTCAGGGTGGACTCCATCCCCACATTGAGATCCGCCTCTTGCCAGTTGGCCTGGTCTACCCGCGAGAAGTCTTTCAGATCCTGAACAATTTTCTTCACCCGGCCCAAACCGTCACTGCATTCGTCCAGCAATTGCGGCAAGTCTTCGCGGAGGTAGTCGATCTCGACCTCTTCCCGCTTGGCGGCCAATGCCGCTGCGGCCAAAGAATCACCAGGCGCAGCCAGTGCAGCCTCGTAGGCGGTGCTGAGCGAGAGCAGACCGTCCACATACTGGCGCAGGGAGTTGAGGTTGGAACTGACGAAACCGACTGGGTTGTTGATCTCGTGTGCCACACCGGCAGCCAGCTGCCCGATGGAAGCCATCTTGTCTTGTTGCAACAGTTGGTTTTGCGCCTCCTCAAGGCGCCCGTTGATGGCGCTGAGCTCTTCGAAGCGCGCCTCCAGCTGTTCCTGCGCCGTGCGGATTTCGGTCCGGTCCTGCATCATCCACCATGTGCCTGCAGCGGTGTCATCCCGGTCCGCTACATGCGCGTCGATCTGAACCCAGATGGCACGACCATCGGCATGCTGGAGCCACATTTCGTGCTGCAGCGGTTCACCAATGCTCAACTGCTTGCCCGCCAGTTGCCCGAGGTGCGCATAGTCTTCCTCCGAGAGGTATATCTTGCGCGCCAACATACCCGTCATGGCGGCCTGTGAATAACCGAACATGTCAGCCATGGCCAGATTGACCCGCTGAATCTTGCCCGCGGCCGAATAGGCCACACCAACCGGGGAACTCGCCACAAAACGCTCCAGCTCGCGGGCCGTAGCTGCCAGTTCGGCCGACCGTTGCTTGACGATTTTCTCCAGATCATTGCGGTGCTTCAGCAACTCTTCTTCCGACTGGCGCCGCACGGTCACGTCCTGCAGTGTCTCGATGGCACCGATGATCTTGCCCTCGGTATCGCGCAATGGCGCCGCTGTAAAAAAGAGCCAAGCGCCGTCAGAGACCCGGGTGCCGAACTGGGGGAAGAATTGCTCTACCTCAAATCCGCCGGGCACCGATTGGGACGGATGGGCATTGCCGCCATAGAAGGCCATGATGCCGGCGTCGCTGACGCCATCCACGATCAAGTCGGCCAGCAATGGCCGCTCATCGTCAGAAAACGCGCGCCACGCCTCCCGCGAGCCCAGCACCTTCTGCCGTGGCAACCCGGTCAGCCGTTCACAAGCCAGGTTCCAGTGGGTGACACGGTGGTTCTGGTCCACGACAAACGAGGCCAGCGGCGCGCCATCGATGATCTGGCGCAGCATGCCACTCATGGCGATCAGGCTGGTCTGGGTGTGCAGAATGTCGCTTTGATCCACGCAGGTCATGACCACCGCCGGGGCGCCGCCCAAGCTCACCGGGCGGGCATGCATCTCCACTGGGCGCTCCCCGCCATCGGGAGTGAGCAGGACGCCAGAGGTCACCGGCGGCAACCCCTGCCCTTCCAGGCAAGCGCGGCAGATTTCCACGATGGCATCCCTGTCACTTTCACCGACGAGGGCGTCGAAAGTCAGCTGGGCCAAGGCTTCGGACGATCTGGACACCAGCCGACAAAACGCCTCGTTGGCTGCGATGATGGGACCACCTGCATGGACAGCCATCGGCACGGCGACCGCATTGACCAGTTCATGAACGCTTTGCGAATGGGCAACCGCGTTTCGACGTGACAAAGCGTTCATGGATGGTCTTTCGTGGGTATCACGCCCGTCTCGGGCTTGCCAGATGGGCTTGAATCCTGCCTCACATGCAGCGTCAGTTGCACACCCTCTCGTCGTGAGAAATCCGTGATCTGCCTGATGATGCGTTCGTCAAACACGTACCCCGCGGCGAGAAGAATGGCGCCCTGGCTGGACATCAGATCCCGCGCCAAGACCATACCGGGTCGAAGTGCATGGGCTTCAATCAAAACATCGGCCTGGGCCGCCTTTTCTGCCTCGGCCAAGACCTCCAGCAAGGTTTCCACCACCCTTCGCTCGTACCGGGTGTCAATGCCGCCCATCAACAATTTGCGCGCCTGATCGATCTTGACTCGGGTACTGCCCAGCGAGCCGTGCATGAGTCCATCCAGATCGGAAGCTGGCGCCACGATGCGTGCACCCATCGAAATTGCGGTACCCGCCAACCCATCCGGGAACCCCTTGCCATCAAAACGCTCATGGTGTTGACGCACAATGCGCGCGGCGCCCTGCAACTGACTCAAAGGCATGAGGGCCGTCTCACCATCGACGGGATGACGGCGGTAGCGCAGCGTCTCTTCCGATGTGTACGCCGAAACCGGCTTCCCGAGCATGCTGTCCGGAAAGCCAATCTTCCCCACGTCGTGCACCAAGGCGCCCAGGTATACATCCCGCACCTCGCGCTTGGACAGTCCCAGCCGTTTGGCGGTGTCTCTTGAGAGATCGGCCACTCGACGCGAATGCCCCGGGTTGGTTTCCCGCATCTCCAGCAGGGCAGAAAAAACATTGACGGCCAACATGAAGGTGCTGTCCAGCTCCTCATACGAAGCTTCGAGCATGCCGTTGAGCTGCTCCAGCTCACTGGTTCGTGCCGCGACCCTGGTTTCTAGCGAGAGATTGGCGTCTCGCAACTGTTCGTTTTGAACCTTGACAAGTTCGGTCAATGCCGAATTGCGGCGCTCAAGGTGGCGCCGGCTCAAGGCATCCTGCACTGCCACCAGCAGCTCCTGATCGTCCCAGGGTTTGGCGATGTAACGGTGGATGGCGCTGCGGTTGATGGCCGCGATGGTCGCCTCGATGTCGGCATAGCCTGTGAGCAGGATTCTGGCGATGGAGCCATTGTGCTGGCGGGTCAGCTCAAGAAAACGCGCGCCGTCCATCGCGGGCATGCGCATGTCAGAGATCACCACATCCACCGCGTTCTCTCGCAGCAGCTCCAGACCCTCTGCGCCGCTGGACGCCTGAAGAATCCTGTATCCCTGTGGCCGGAACAGACGCCTCAGGGCGCTCAGCACCGAAGCCTCATCATCCACCATCAGCACAGTCGACACAGGATGCTCCTCCTGGTTCTCAGACTGTGTGGGTGCTTCGATATCGGCGGCGGAAGTCATGGGGGGACGCAGGTTCGTTGTCTTCCCCTCCAGTATCGACACTCGCGGACAAAGCTTAAGCCGAAATAACCGATCAATCCCTCGGCTGTTTCGCTCTATCCGCCCCTGCACCTTCCCAACAACTCATGGCTTCACCCCGCCCGCAAAGCTCACTCCCACTCAAT